>JASHUV010000006.1 GCA_030039825.1 Thermoplasmata archaeon | reverse complement strand
CGCGTCGCGCCGATCCGGCTCGAGCGGCGGCGGGCGACGTGGCGAGGGCGGCGGGAGTGGGCGGCCGGTTCCTTCCGGGGGTTCGCCGCGGGGCCGCCGTTCCTCCTCGCCCCGGCGGAGGCGGCCCGGGCGGTGAGGCCCGGCCACGCCCCCGCGGAGCTCGATGAGCGCGTCCTCGGCCGCCACGTCGCCGTCCTCGGGGCGTCGGGGGCCGGAAAGAGCGCCTTCCTCGCCGACCTCGCGCGGAAGCGGATCGCCGGCGGCCGCGCGACGGTCGTCCTCGACGTCCACGGTGATCTCGCCGCGCGCATCGTCGCGGGCCTGCCGCCCCCGGCGCTCGCGCGGTTGACCGCCGTCGATGCGACGCGGCCGCCGTCCGGGGTCCGGGGGGTCGCGCTCTTCCTCGGGGAGAGCCCCTCGCACCGGGAGCGGGAGGCGACCCACCTCGTCGCGAGCCTCCGCCACCTCTCGCACGACGGGGGCGAGCTCTACTGGGGGAGCCGGCTCGAGCAGGTCTTCGACGTCTTCGTCCGGCTCGTCGAGGAGGAGCGGGGCGGGTTCCTCGACCTCTACGAATTGCTCACCGACCCGGCCCGCCGCGACGCCGCCCGGGCGGGCACGCGCCGCCCCGCGGCGGCGCGCTTCCTCGACGACCTCCCCGGCCTCCTCCGCCGGAACCCCGACTACCTCCAGCCGGCGATCGCCCGGGTGCAGAAGGTCGTGCTCCAGCCGAAGCTCGCCCGGCTCCTCGACGCCGCGGAGGATCCGCTCGATCTGCCCTCCCTTCTCGCGCAGGGGGAGTCGGCGATCTTCCGGATCCCGGCCGCCGAGCTCGGACCGACGGGCAGCCGGTTCGCGGCGACGCTCCTCGCGAGCCGGATCTACCTCGCCCTCGCCGCGCGCTCGGCGTCCGGCGACCGCCTCCGCGTGCTGCTCCTCCTCGACGAGGCCCAGGCGATCTCGCCGAGCCTGCTCGCGGAGCTCCTCTCGGAGGGGCGGAAGTTCGGCGTCGGCGCCGTCGTCGCGACCCAGTTCGCCGGACGGCTCGCCCCGGAGGCCCTCGCCGCGGCGGAAGGGGCGGTGGGGACCCACCTCCTCTTCCAGGTCCCGCGCTCGGCGGCCGCGGCGGCCGGTCGGTGGGCCGGTCTCGACCGGGCGGAGGCGGAGCGGCTCCTGCCGGCCCTTCCGGTCGGGGTGGCGATCGCCGACGTGGCGTTCTCGGCGGGTCCGCGCGCCCTCCTGGCCGTCGCGAGCCCCTCCGAACCGGACGAGGACGCTTGGCGGGCCTGCTGCGACCGGTGCGCTCCCGCGCCGGGGGAGGAGCGGCTCGAGGAGACGAGCGGGGCGGACGACACGGCGCGGGCGGAGGAGGCGCTCCTCCTCGCGCTCGCCGGGTTCGACGCGGTCGGCCGCGCCGTCCCGTCGGCCGAGCTCGTCCGCGCGGCGGAGCGCGCGAGCGTCGGTCCCACGCCCGTCGACCTCGCGGCCCGCCTGCCGACCCTCCTGGGGCGCGGGTGGGCGGCGGTCGATGACGGCCGGTGGCGGCTCACGATCGCCGGCGGCCGTCGGCTCGGCCTCGGGGCCGCGAGCGGAGCGTCGCGCGAGAGCGACGAGCACCGGCTCCTGCTCGTCGAGGCGTTCCGGATCTTCGCCCGCCAGGGGGAGAGGATGGTGATCCTCCGCCAGGGCCGGTTCGACACCCGGCTCCCCGACGGCCTCGTGCGGCTCGTCCCGGACGGACCCCGTCGACCCGCCCCCGGGGAGCTCCTCGAGGAGCTGAGCGCGCGATCGCGCCGGTGGGCGTGGCGGGCGTTCCGGGGCCGGGACCTCCATGTCGAGGCGGAGGTGAGCGGAGCGGATCGCTCCGAACGGATCCGCCGCGGCCTCACGAAGGCGAGGGCCCGAGGGGCCGCCGTCGTCTTCCTGGTCGGCGACGCCGGTCGCGCCCGCCGGGTCCGCGAGACGCTCCGCCGCGCCGGCGCCCCCGTCACGGAGGCCCAGGTCTGGACGCTCGCGCGGGCGAGGGCCGCGCGCCATCGGGATGAGCCGGGGCCGCCTGAGCCCCCCGGGGAGCGGGACCGATGCGCGCCTTCCTCGCCATCGACACCCCCGGGCTCGTCGTCCCCGGGCCTCGCGGTCCGGAGGGGGCCGCGCCGCGCCACATGACGGTCCGCTTCCTCGGCGAGATCCCCCCGGGGACGGCCGAGGAGGTCGCCGAGAGGGCGCGGGCGACCGCGGCGCGGTTCGCCCCGTTCCGGCTGACGTTCGCGGGGATCGGGACGTTCCCTCCGAACGGTTCGCCGCGGGTCGTCTACGCGACCCTCGTGGAGGGGGGGGAGGCGGTCGCCCGGCTCGCCGCCGAGCTCGACGACGCCCTCGCCGGGACCGGGCTTCCCCGGGAGGCCCGCCCGTTCCTCCCCCACGTCACGCTCGCGCGGCCGCGTTCGGCGTCGGAGGCCCGCGGATGGGCGGAGATCCGGGACCGCCGGGACCCGTCGGTCCTCGGGAGGGTCGACGTGAGGGAGATGCTCCTCAAGTCGAGCGAGCTCCGCCAGGAGGGCGCCCGCCACACGGTGATCGGCCGCTTCCCCCTCGCCGCGACGGGGCCGGACCCCGGTTCGTCCCGACGCGGCGGTCGCGCGGGGCACATCCCGCCGTCGGGTCCCTCCCGACAGGATTATCCCCCCGGGCCCGGCTAGACATGCTCCCGAGCCCCCGCCCCCCGGGGCGGGCGCGCCCGACCGGAGGATGCGCGGGATGATCGCTCGCCCAGGGGCCCGCGGAGCGGCGCTCGGGGCCGCCCTCGCCCTCGCGGCCCTCCTCCTCCTGACCTCCGGGGGGCCCGGAACGCCCCTCGTTGCCCCGGGATCCGCCCCCTTCCCGGGGGAGGACGCCGGACTCCACCCGGAAAGCGCCGGCTGTCCCGGCGCGTCGATCGGGGCCCTGATGGCCGGCGTGGTCCGTAACGTCGGCGGCGCCTCGCCGCCCTCGGTCTCGGGCGTGCCGGTCGTCCTCGAGTACGAGTACACCGCGACGTTCCATCCGAGATCGTCCGGATCGAGCTACTCGCTCTGCGACACGACGAACTCGAGCGCCACCACGAACGGGACCGGGGCCTTCTCCGACTACGTCGCGATCCCGGCCACCTCCTGCGGCGACCCCCTCGGGTGCTGGACCTATTCCGGGCCGTTCGGACCCGTGACGCCGAGCCTCGGCGCCGGCGGCCTCCCGGCCGGGGACTTCTTGAGCGTCGCCGGGACGCCCGGGAACCTCACCCTCGCCCGGGTCGTCGCCCTCGCGGGCGCCGACCTCTCCCCGTCCGGCTTCGAGACCGTCAGCACCGATGCCCCGACGACCCTCGGTGCGTCGCCCACGGCCGCGAACGGCGACCCGAGCCCGGCGACCCTCGCCTTCGCCTGGACGATCGCCGGCTCGGGGTGGGTCGCGACCGGCGCGACGGACGGGGCGACCGTCACCGTCGAGGCCGGTGCCGGGGCGGCGATCGCGACCGTGACGGTCTGGGTCAACGGGAGCTACGGGGGCGCGTCGCTCTCCGCCCCGCCGGAGCACGTCCTCCTGACGGCCGTGGCGACGGCGATCACCTCCGGCGGGGTGACGCCGACCGCGCTCGATGTCGGCGTCGCCGCGACGTTCACCCTGAACGCCTCGGGCGCGGCGGGGTACTCCTACCGCGCGACGGTGACCCCCGGCCTCTCCGAACCGGCCCGGGCGGCGGAGTGCGAGAACGTCTCCTACGACTCCGGCGTCGTCAACGTCGTCTGCACGGCGTCGCTCGCCTACACGACGGTCGGCACGGCCCAACCGTCGGCCACGCTCACGAACGGCTTCTCGGGGGTGTCGTACCCCTTCGCCGAGGTCGTCGTCGCGAGCGCGCTCGGCATCTCGGTGAGCCCGGATCCGGTGGTGACCTACGTCGGGCTCCCCGTGACGGTCCGCGCGGCGGTGACCGGTGCGACCGGCACCCCCCCGTACGGGCCGGCGTGCCTCTCCGACGGGATCGGCGGCACGGTCTGCCGCACGGGGGGAGCGCCCCCCTGGACCTTCTCGCTCAACTACTCCCGGATCGGGAACTACTCGGGCCGCCTGAGCGTCGCCGATTCCGGGGGCGCGAACCTCACGGAGGCGCTGCCGATCGCCGTCGTCGACCGCCCGTCGCTCGGCCCCATCACGCTCAACGAGGCGAAGGTCGCGAACGGCAGCGACGTGAGGGGCTACGCCGTGCTCACCGGCGGCGCCTACCCCGTCACGTACTGGTGGAACCAGACGGTCCCGGGCACCGCCCGTTCGACGGGTCTCACCGAGGGCGAGGTCGAGGGCCCCGGACCCCTGAACTTCTCCTTCGCGCAGGACGTCACCGGGAACAGCACGCTCGAGCTCACGGTGATCGATCGGCTCGGGTCGGTCGAGGCGACGGACGCGAACTTCCTGGTCGTGTCGACCCGGGCGAGCGCGATCGCCGTTCCGAACGGGACGATCCTCACGACCGTGGCCGGCACCGCCGCGGGGATCCTCTTCGAGGCGGAGGACGCCCTCGGGACCGTCGTCCCGGGGTTCAACGGCTCCTTCCTCCTGGCGACGAACCGTTCGCTCGGCGAAGCGTGGGTGAACGTCACGGGCGCCGGATCGCTCCTTCCGGGTGACGGAGGGTACGGGGTCGGGCCCCTCGACTGGTCCGGCGGCGAGCTCTCCCTGTCCGTCCGCGCTCTCACGGCGGGCCGGTACGAGCTCTCGCTCACCTCGGAGGGCGGCGCGTCCGGGCTCACGCTCCCCCCGCCGGTCCGGCTCACGATCGTCGCGAACGCGACGACCGAGCGCCTCCGCCTCGACGAGGTCGCCCGGGCCGGCGCGCGCTCGAACTCGACCCTCTACGGGATCGCGGACCGGTTCGGGAACCCCGTCGAGGCCGGCACCGTCAGCATCGTCTCGGACTTCGGCGGGACCACGACGACCGCGACCTCCCCGATCCTCGCCGACGGCGCGGTCTGGGTGAACTTCTCCGCTCCCGACGCGGGCAGCGGGACGGTCTTCGTCTTCAGCGGGCTCACCGGGGTCAGCCTGTTGCCCCCGATCCACGTGCCGGCGGCCGCCGGGGCGCCTCTCCCGGCGGCGGCCGGCCTCCTCCTCCTCGTGCTCGCTCCGGCCGCCCTCGCCGCGGTGGTCGCCGTCGTCCTCCTTAGGCGACGCCGTCGGCCGGCCCCGACCGCGTCGGCGATGAGCGAGCCGTCCGTGGAGG
>JASHUV010000005.1 GCA_030039825.1 Thermoplasmata archaeon | reverse complement strand
GGATCTCGAGCGAGCTCGGGCCGTTGTAGTACGGATCGACGAGCAGCACGGTCGAGACGCCCGTGTCGGCGGCGGCCCGGGTCAGCTCGAGCGACCCGTCGAGGTGATTGCGCGCGGTCGCGGGAACGACGTCGACGCGCCCGGGGAGCGTCTCCCGGGCGAGCACGAAGAGTCGCTCGAGCTCCTTCTCGGAGAGGCCCGGCGACTCGCCCGTCGTGCCCCCGACGACGACGCCGTCCACCCGGGCGTCCGCTTGGCGCTCGAGCAGGGCCCGGAACGTCGGCTCGTCGACCGCACCCCGGCCGACGAACGGCGTGACGATCGCCGTGTAGGTCCCCGCGAGCTCCACGGCGGGCGCCGAACGCCGCCCCCTCTTAAGGCTGGCGTAATTCGTCGGCCGGCGACGAAAATCGCACACCGCGGCGCCGGCGCCCTCGGCGGACGGGTCGCCGGAGCGGGCCGGGGGCCCACCGCCTGAAGACCACCGTTTTTGAGGTCGACGAACGCAGGTAACGGACGATGATGCGGATGCCCCGACCCGGGCTCTACCGGGCGGCCCGGGTGCTTCGGATCCTCGCCGTCCTCTCCACCGTCGTCGTTCTCCTGCTCGCCGCGCTCATCGGGCTCTCGGCCGCCCAGATCCGCCCGTCGTGGGGGAACCAGCCGATCGGGCCGCTCGAGCCCGGACCGAACGAGACGGCCATGGCCGAGGGGAACCTCTCGGTCGCGAATCCGGGGCTCTTCGCGATCGACCGCCTCTCCGTCACGACGATCGTCCGGTTCCCCGGCCCCGACGGGGCGATCCTCGCCACCGGGGGGTCGCCCGTGACCGAACTCCCGGGAGGTCGGACCACGGCCGTCCCCTTCACCTTCAGCTTGCCGCTCTCGGCGAGCGCCGACCGCCCGCTCCTCACCGAGAACCTCCTCCTCCCCACGATGACATGGGTCAACGCGACGTACGCGACGATCTTCGCGATCGCCCTCACGTTCCCGGAGAACCTCAGCTGGGGGGCCCCGTTCGACGGGCTGAACGTCACGCCCGGGACCCCGCATCCGGAGACGAACGGGACCGACGCCGTCCCGTTCACGATCACCTTCACGAACGATGCCGACTTCGGGCTCGTCGGGGCGCTCGCCTACCGGGTCGACGCCCCCGCCGGGGCCGCGTGCGTCACCGGTGAGCTTCCCCTCGACGTCGGTCCGGGCAGCCCGTACGACGACACGCAGACCCTCTACGTACCGACCGGGTGCGTGACGCCGGGAAGCTCCGTCGCCCTCTCCTACGACGGCGGACCGTGGTCGGTGAACTTCCCCCCGGAGGAGCTCCCGTGAGGCCGTCGACGCCGAACGCGCACCGGCCCTACGTCCTGCCGAGCGTCCCCCGCCGGATCCTGTCGGCGTTCCTCGCCGGACTCGGCGCGGCGATCGTCTACCTTCTCGTTCCGTACGAGGCGGCGAACGAGCTCGCGAGCTACGGGATACCGTTCCCCTACGCCCTCGGCTCCCTCCTCCTCGCCGGCACGGTGCTCGTGGTCCTCGCCGTCGCCCGCTCCGCGAGCCGGCCGACCCGGGCGTACGGTCCGGTCTCGATGCTCGCGGATGCGGCGCTCCTCGTCTACCTCTTCCGGATCGCGCAGTCCTCGACGTTCGCGATCTCCTTCCACGGGATCGACGTCGCGCTCGCCGTCGGGACGTTCGTCGAGCTCCTCATGATCGCCCCGGCGATCCGGCTCCTCGCCGATGCCGTGACGACCGCGGAGGACGCGGCCCGGCCGGGCGAACGCTACCCGTTCGACTTCCCGGCGTAGGCGCCCGGAGGCCCGCCTATCCGACGGTCGCCGACGTCAGGCGGACGGGCGTCGTCGGCCGGTCCGCCGCGCCGCGGGGGACCTTGGCGATCCTTTCGGTGACGTCCTGGCCGGACACGACGCGCCCGAAGATCGCGTGCTTGCCGTCGAGCCAGTTCGTGGCGGCGAGCGTGATGAAGAACTGGCTGCCGCCGGTGTTCGGGCCCGCGTTCGCCATCGAGAGGATGCCCGGGCCCGAATGCTTGAGGGCGGGGTGGAACTCGTCGGGGATCTGGTAGCCCGGTCCGCCCGTGCCGTCGCCCTTCGGGTCCCCGCCCTGGATCATGAAACCCGGGATCACCCGGTGGAAGGTCGTGTTGTCGTAGAAGCCCTTCCGGACGAGGGAGAGGAAGTTCGCGGCCGTCTTGGGGGCCTTGTCCTCGAAGATCTCGACCCGGATGTCGCCGAGGCTCGTCTTGAGCGTGACCGTCGGGTTCGCCATGCCGCGTCCCACGCGCCGCGACCTATAACGGGACGCCTCGGCCCGCCGCCGCGGCTCGGTCCCGACGCGCCCTACCGGAAGTGCTTGTGGACCGCGACGAGGTAGATGAGCAGGACCACGAGGATGAGGCCGCCCAGCGACAGGATCGTCCCCCGGAGGAGGTCGCTCAGGACGAGCAGGCCGACGAGGATCAGGCAGAGGACGAGCGCCCAGAGCTCCTGGTCCCAGAGGCCCTTCGCGACGGCGAGGATGACCGCCCCGATGAGGACGAGCAGAAGGCCGCCGAGCAGACCACCGCCGAAGATCGCGAGCCCCGCGGTGGCCCCGACGCCGATCGCGAGGAGGACGAGGATCCCCACGACGAGCAGGAGCGCCCCGAAGATCCCGATCAGGACGGCGAGGATCGCCACGCCGAGCGGGAGGGGGTCGTAGGACGCCGCCACGACGTTCACATCCCGCCCCGGGGCATGAAGGTTCGTCCGCGGATCGCGGGGAGCGTCCCCTTATCCGACCGCGGCCACGTCGCCGATCCGGCCGCGCATGTCCGAACGCGCCGTGGTGAGGGTGGAGTTCGACGGGGCGTGCGAGCCGCCCGTCCGCGGCCGGATGGGCTACGGCTTCGTCGTCCGAGGGGCCGGACTCGATGCCCGCGGGGCGGGTCGGGTCCGCCCGACCCCGGACGGACGCTCATCGAACAACATCGCGGAGTACGCGGGAGCGATCGCGGGCCTCGAGTTCCTGCGGGACGCCGGGTACCGGGGCCCGGTCCTCCTCGTCGGCGACAGTCAGCTCGTCGTGCGCCAGATGAACGGAGAGTACGAGGTCCGGGCCCCGCACCTGCGTCCGCTCTCGGAGAGGCTCCGGGCGCTCGGGGGACGGTTCGCCCGGCTCGACGTTTCCTGGATACCGCGCGAGCAGAACGCCGAGGCCGACGCGCTGTCGAAACGGGGGCTGGGGCGGGCGGTGCCGGGGGCCGAGGGCGGCCCGTGAACCTTCGAGCTCGCTAGGGATCGTGCCAGCGCACCGTGTAGACGAGGGTCCGACCCTCGCTCGCGGCGCGCGCCCGGGCGGTGTCGACCATGGTGGCGAACGCGGCGGCGGCCTGCGGGCTGAGTCGCGGGCGAAGCCCGAATCCCCTCGGGGTCGCGGCCCCGAGAGAGAGCTTGCGCCCTCCGCCCCGGGCGGGATCGGCGAGCTCGCCGAATCCGCTCATCGCGGCCCTCCGCGGTGGAAGAGCTGGGCGACGGGCGACGGTCGGGGCGGCTGGAGGCTCATCGGAAGGCAGGCCATCGGGAGGTCCGAGGGCGTCGCGCGCCGCTCGAAGACCGGCAAGGCCGCCAGGGGAAGCCACTTCATCGGGGTCTCGCGCATGGGCCCACCTGTCCATTTGTCTGACGCGCGTCGTACATAAAGGCCGAAGGTCCACAGGAAAAGGGGGGGTCGGGCCGGTCTCCTCTATCGGAGGCGACCGTAGGACAGTTGGCCGACAACCCCCCGACTTCCACTGCAGCGGCCCGTCGGAGGCGGGGAGCACCCGCGACGGCCCCGGAGCGGTCCGGCGGGGGCGAGCGGAGGGGTCCGGGGGGCGGGAGCTCAGTTGAACTCTTCCCGCTCGAACATGAACAGGCCCAACACCGCCGCGACGATGAAGTAGCCGATCATGATCACGACGCCCTCGCCGATCCCCGGCGTATAGGTGGTCACGCTGATCCGGCCCGTGGTCATCGTGGTGACCGTTCCGGTGAAGCCCCAGTTCGCGGTGGTCGAAAAGACGTTCCCGATCGTCGACTCGGCGTAGGAGATGATCATCCACGGCTCGACCTTCACGAGACCGGTGATGATGTCCCCGATGAGCGTGAATCCGAACAGGAAGAGGATGACCGTGAGGACGAAGCCGTAGGCGCTCGTCTTGAACAACGAACTGATGAGGAAGGTGAAGCCCAGGACCGACATCAGGTAGACGATCGCCAGGACGAGGGAGAGGCCAAGCTGCCAGGGAAAGACCCCGCTCCCGAAGTAGAAGGCGCCGTTGAGGACGAGGACCGCGAGGTAGAGCAGGAGCATCCCGACCGAGGCGAGGAACGCCGCGAGGAACTTCCCGACGTAGACCGTCGAGCGCCGCAGCGGGAGTCCCATCAGGAAGTATCCGGTCTTGTTCTGGAACTCGCCGGCGATGGCGTCGCCGCCGAAGAACACCGCCGAGAGGACGATGACGAGGTCGACGCCGCCCCCCC
>JASHUV010000100.1 GCA_030039825.1 Thermoplasmata archaeon | reverse complement strand
CGACCGCGTCGGGGTCTACCAGCTCCGGGCGTTCCAGGAATGTGCCTACGGACCGCTCGCGCGCGCGATGCCGCTCATGCTCTCCGAGGAGCAGTTGCACCTCAACTTCGGTTACAGCGTCCTCAAGCGGATGGCGAAGGACGAGGGCAAGTACTGCGGGACGAAGGAGGAGGCGCAGGCGGCGATCCGGAAGTGGTACCCGCGGGCCCTCGACATGTTCGGCCACTCCCACTCCGAGACGAGCCGGCGCGCCATCGAGATGGGCCTCAAGCGCTGGACCAACGAGGAGGCCCGGGAGCGGTACATTCAGGAGATCACGCCCCTCGTCCGCTCCATGGGCCTCGAGCTCCCCGCCCCCGACTTCGACCGCCACATCCCCTGAGGTCGGCGGGCGACCGCCCCCGGGAGGCGAACCCGATGGTGCGCGGGGCGCTCCACCACGTCTCCCTCGAGGTCTCGGACATCGCCCGGGCCCGCTTCTTCTACGACCGCTTCCTCCTGCCCCTCGGCTACCGCCGGTTCGCCACGGACCCCACCTACCTCGGCTACACCGACGGGGCGCTCACGCTCTGGCTCCTGAAGAGCCACCGGCCGAGGGTCCATCGAAAGGCTCCCGACGGCGACGAGGAGGTCATCGCCGAGCACCTCGCCTTCCGGCTCCCGAGCCCCTCGGCCGTCACGGCGCGCGAGGCGGAGCTCACCCGGGCCGAGATCTACCCGTTCTTCCGCGGCGAGGAGCATCCCGAGTTCAGCGCGGGCTACTTCTCCGCGAGCTGGGTCGACCCGGACGGGATCGTCCTCGAACTCTACGCGATGGGGGGGACCCGCGCGTCGCGCCGTTCCCGAACGCCGGGGACCCGCGCCCGGGCGGCCCGGCCTACGCGGAAGAGGGCCCGGGCCCCGCGCCGGGGCCGGGCCTCACGGTGAGCCAGCGCGCCACCCCGGGGACCCCCCGGAGGCGGCGGGTGAGCGCGGGCAGGTCCTCCTCGAGGGTGAAGATGTGGACGTGGGCCCCGGCGTCGTGGGTGTATCCGGCGCGCGCGGCGCCCGCGTCCCGGTTGAAGGCCCGCACGGCGTCGAGGATGATCCGCGACGTCGCGGTCAGGTAGTCGAGGGGCGGGACCGTCGACTCGCAGACCCCCCGGAAGCTGTCGCACTCCTCGATGGTCGTCGCGAAGAGGGCCTCGGCGTCCCGGCGGCGGATCGCCCGGCGCAGGCGCTCGATGCGGTCGGGGACCTCCCGGAGCCGCTCGGCGTATCCGGGGCTCGTCGCCACCGTCGCCTGCATCGCGACGGCCGAGCGGACCTCCTTGACGGGCGCGTCCCCGACGATCGCCACCCGGTCGACGAGCTGCGGCCAGTGCCGCGGCCCGGCCCGCGGGACGGCGAAGGAATCGCGCCCGTCCGGGCGTGTCCCGGCGCGCCACTCCACGAAGCCCCCGAAGATCGACCGGCAGGCGCTCCCGGAGCCCTGGCGGGCGAGGCGCGAGAGCTCGCGGGGGGAGAGACGGAGCCCCGAGGCGAGCGTCGCGGCCCCCGCGAGCGCGGCGAAGCCGCTCGCGCTGCTCGCGAGCCCGCTCGCCGTCGGGAAGTTGTTGCGGGAGACGACGTGCGCCCGGTCGGGCCGCCCCGAGAGCTCGCGGACCCGCTCGAGGAACGCCGACGCGGAGGCGAGCGGCCCCCCCGAGGCCGCCCGGCCGTTCAGCGTCAGCCGGTCCTCGCGGGCCCCGGGGTCGAAGGTCACGGTGGTGCGGGTGCGGAAGGTGCCGAGGGTCACGGAGAAGGAGGAGTTGTTCGGGAGGACGAGGGCCGTGTCCCGGACGCCCCAGTACTTGACGAGCGCGATGTTCGGAGGGGCCTCGAACGTCGCCCGTCCCGTCTGAGTCCGCGCCATCCGGGACGTTCCGTCGGCGGGAGCCGCGCCGTCGTACTTATGCGCGCCGCCCGGATGCCCCCCCGATGGCGTCGATGCGGCCGCCGGCGGAGCCGAAGCCGATCCACCTGCCGAAGGACTGGGCCGACCGGGTCGGCGGATTCCACCGCGAGGTCGGGTTCCGGATCGAGACCGGAGAGACCCGCGAGGGCCGCTGCGTGGTGAGCGGCAAGGTCGAGGCGCGCCACCTCAACATCAACGGGGTCGTCCACGGTGGCGTGTACGCGACGATCCTCGACTCCGCGATGGGCGGTGCCGTCGTGACGACGCTCGACGAGGACGAGACGACGGCGACGACCTCCCTGTACATCGAGTTCCTGCGCCCCGCGATCGAGGGGCAGATCCTGCGGGCGACCGGGGAGGTCGTCCGGCGCGGCCGTCACCTCGCCTTCGTGGAGGGCAACCTCGTCGACGGCGACGGCACGCGGCTCAGCCAGGCCCACGGGACCTGGTACATCTGGTCGAACAGCGATCCCACCTGGCGAAAGGGCGGGACGCCGGTTCAGCGGACCGCGCGGAGCAGGCGCTCGTAGAGGGCGACGAGGGCGAGCCCCTTCGCGGCGCCCCGGGCCCCCTCGGCGAACGGGTGGTCGGCGAGCGCCGTCGCGACCTCGTTGGCCCGGCCGAGACCGGCGAACGGCACGGCCTGCTCGAGGATGAGGCCCACCACGCTCGTCCCGCGGTAGCGCTCCTCCACCGTCGGCAGGCGGGTGCGGATCCACGCCCAGGTCGCGTCGCGGCCGACGGGGTTGAGCGCCGCCTCCCGGACGACGCTCGCGAGGTGGGCGCGGTTCACCACCGGGGTCAGCGCGAGATCGAGGGCCCGCTCGACGAGGCGGGGATGCGGGAAGCGGGCGAGGGCGCGTTCGAGGCGGAGGGCCTCCCCCTCGCTCGTCGCCCGGGTGAGGGCGGCGAGGAGGCGCTCGAACTCCGCGTCTCCCCCGAGCCGGGCGAAGGCGTACGCCACCGGCCAGCGGAGGTCCGGCGCGACGGTGGCGTAGTCGTCGAAGCGCTGGGCGAGCGCCTCGTTGAGGGAGCGGTCGTACGGCAGGGCGGCGGCCGCGAGGACCCCGCGGAGGACCGGGTCGAGATCGGGCTCGCCGGGGCGCTCCGCGAGGCCGAGGCGCTCGAGCTGAGCGGACAGGAAGCCTCCGGCGGCGGTCCGGAACGCCGGGACCTCCCCGAGGAGCGCGCCGAGGACGACGAA
>JASHUV010000099.1 GCA_030039825.1 Thermoplasmata archaeon | reverse complement strand
GACGGTCCGACGCTCCTCCTCCGCGAGCCGAACGGCACCTATCCCTACGAGGTGGGGACGGCGGAGCGGACCTACGCCTGCGGTACGGGATCGTTCACCGTCTCCGGGGGTCCGGCGTCGGCCTCCCTCGACTTCCATCGGGTCCTGTACTTCCTCACGTTCCGGGAGTCGGGGCTCGCCGAGGGCACGAACTGGTCGGTCGACGTGAGCGGCGCGATCACCTCGTCCGAACGGTCGACGCTCGTTCTCCCGGAGTCGAACGGCAGCTACACGTTCACCGTCTCGAACCTCTCGGACTATTCCGTCAACGCCTCGCGAGGGACCGCCCAGCTGGACGGCGCGAACGCCACGGTGCTCCTCGGATTCACGGCCCAGCCTTCGGGCGCCGGGAGCGGGGGGCTGACCGTGCCCGAGGGGGTCGCCATCGCGGCGGGGGCGGTCCTCGCCGTGGGCGCCGGGGCGATCCTTCTCACGCGGCGCCGGAGAGCTCGCTACGGCGGGGGCGCCCCCGAGGTGCCAGCCTCCCCGGATCCGCCTTCTGAGGAATCCTAGGCCTTCCGGGGCGGCCCCTCGTCCGTTCGTCAGGGACCGGCCGACGGATCGGCCCCGCCCGATGGCGGGTCCGGCGACACCCGCCGGGGGTCGGCCGTTATGGCCGTCCGCGTCTCCGCTCGCCGAGGATGACCGGGACGGGCTCCCTCCTGCGCTCGCTCGAATGCCGGTCGTGCGGGGGCATCTTCCCGCCGGACCGCCCGACCTCGACCTGCCCGAACTGTCACCACACCCTGCTCGCCCACTACGCTCTCGACCGGCTCGACGGCCCCGCCTGGATCCGGGCCGTCGCGGAGCGCCCCGGGACCATCTGGCGGTACCGCGAGCTTCTTCCGGTTCAGGACCTCGGATCGGTGACCACCCTCGGAGAGGGTGGCAGTCCGCTCCTCGGGCTCGGCACGGTTCCGGGCGCCGAGGACGTGCGGGTCTCCGCGAAGGACGATGGCCTCCTTCCGACCGGCTCGTTCAAGGCCCGAGGGATGGCCATGGCGGTCTCGCGGGCCCGCGAGCTCGGGATCCGATCGCTCTTCGTCCCGAGCGCGGGGAACGCGGGCGTCGCGATGGCGGCGTACTCCGCCCGCGCGGGCCTGAGCGCGCGGGTGTACCTCCCGGAGCGGACCCCCCGTCCGATGAAGGAGGCCGTGCGCCGCTACGGGGCCCAGGTGGTCGAGGTGGCGGGCACGATCCGCGAGGCGGGCGAGAGGGCCCGGGCCGACGAGAAGGATCGGGGGTCCTTCGACATGTCGACGCTCCGGGAGCCCTACCGGGTCGAGGGGAAGAAGACGATGGGCTTCGAGATCTTCGAGCAGTCCCGGGCGACGGGTCTCCCCGACGCGATCGTCTACCCGGCCGGGGGCGGCACCGGCCTCATCGGGATGGCGAAGGCGTTCGCGGAGCTCGCCGAGCTCGGCCTCCTGGAGGTGCCGCCCCGGCTCGTCGCGGTCCAGCCCGAGGGTTGCGCGCCGATCGTGCGCGCCCTGCGCGAGGACGCCTCCGCGGTCACCCCCTGGGCGGATCCCCGGACGATCGCCCCGGGCCTCCTCGTCCCGGCACCGTTCTCCGCCGAGCGCATCCTCGAGGCGATCCGGAGCACGAAGGGTACCGGCATCACGGTCACCGACCGGGAGATCGTGGACGCGATGGCCGACCTCTCGACCCGGCACGGGCTCTCCGCGTCCCCCGAGGCGGCCGCCCCGTACGCCGCCCTGCCGAAGCTCCGGGCCGCCGGGGCGATACGGTCGGACGAGGCCGTTTGGCTCTATCAGACGGGCACGGGGATCCCGTTCTCCATCGACGAGCTCGACCGGACCGTCGGTCGTACGCTCCCGACCTAGGTCGAGCGCGCCCGCCCGCGACCGGGCTCGAGGTCCGGCTCCGGGGGTCGGGCGGAAGGAGACATCTCATCAAAGCACGGGCGGAGGAGAGGATTATCAATCCCGAGCACCGTCCCAGGGGGGGAGGAGCGCGCGTGGGAGCCCCCGGCGGTTACTGGGGCGTCACGACGGCGCCGTTCCCACCGAAGCCCGACAGCTCTCCCTCCCCCGCCCTCATCATCGCCATCGTCCTCGCCGTGGTCGCCGGACCGTTCGCCGCGGACCTCCTCATCGCGGGCCTGGACGGCGATTACTGCGAGCAAAGTTGTCCCGGCGATACACCGCTCGGTTCCGCCCTCGCGTTCGGACCGCCGCACGGCCTCTGCGAAACGGTCGCGGGCTCGCCGTCCTGCTGGTACGTCTTTCCCGTCGCGGGCAGCGGGGACGCCCCTCCCCCCTCGAACGTGACGGTCCAGCTCGTGAACGCGAACGGCACCCCGGCTTCGACGCCGCCCGCCTCCATCGGGATCGACGGACCTTCCGGATGCGTCGTGGCGCTCTGGAACGCCTCCTCACAGCGGTGGGGTTCGCCGAGCCCGTTGATCGTCTGCAACGGGACGTCCCCGGAGAGCGCGATCCCGGACGGGAGCTCCATCGTCCTCCTGCCGTCCCCCTCCGATCGCCTGTCCCTCACGGGCGAGGGCCTCGACCTCGAGCTCGTCGGCACGGGGCCGTACTCGGGGTCGATCGAGCAGCCCATCCCCTAGGGAATCAATCCGGGCCGGGACCGGGTCGGTTCGCGGATCTCCTCGGTCGAGGGCCGTCCGGCCCGGGGACGGGGCTCGCCGGGTCGTCTTCCGGCGTTCCGTTTCGCGGCACGTCGTCCGGTCGGACGGCGCGTCCCGGGGGTCGCGGGTCGTGCCCTCCGCGCCGTTCCCTCCGCGCCGCGCTCGTCCAAGGCCACGGCCTCGCGGATGATCGTGGGCAGCACCGGCTGGCCGACGTCCTCCACCGATCGGACCTTGATGTGGCGAAGTCGTTTCCCGGTCCCCTCGATCTCCGGATGCCGGCGGCCGAGCTCGGCGCCCTCGAAGAAGCCGAGGTTGACGTGGTCCTCGTAGAGCATGAGGCAGATGACGTTCTTCCGGCCCGCCCAGATCGGGACCCCCCACTTCACCGTCTCGACGAGACCGGAGGCGTTCCGCCGGACGAGGAGCCTCAGCGCGTCGGCCACCGACCGAACGGCTGGGGCGAGCTCCCCGATGACGCGATCCACCCGAGGGTCCGGGGTCACGGGTCCGGTCACGGCGACCCGGGAGCACCGACCGGGTTCAAGACGGCGACGCCGGTCCCGCGTCCGGCGCCCGAGCGCGCGGCCTCGGCCGCGCTCGGCGAGCTCGGTCCCCGAGGCCCGGGCCCCTGACGGGTCCGGCGACCTCGCCACCGTCAAGTCGTTCGAGGGCCTCGACCCGGTTCGATCGGGGCCCGCGCGGGATGAGTCGAACGTCGGCCCACCGAGCCAGGTCAGCGACGTCCCCCGATCGGAGGGCACGGGCGCTCGGCTCGGTTCGGGCGCTCCGCGCGCTCGTGGACGAACAGGAGAGCATCGCGGAGGGATTGGTCCTCTCGGAGGCGATCGAGCGGGCGGGGATCGGTCGAGAGTACCGGGCGCTCGAGCGGACCCTCCTCGTCGACCATCCGGTCGCCGTGGAGCCGGAACTGGAGCGGCTCCGGTCCGCGGACCGGACCCTCGCGGCCCGGGCGGGCCTGCTCATGGAGGAGCACGAGCGCTTCCGCCAATCCCTCGATCAACTGGCGTGGTTACGCGGCATCATCGACCGGGAGGACCACGGCGGTCACCGACAGGCCCTGGGGCAGTACTGGCGGCTCGTGCTCGAGGCCCTCCGCCGCCACCTTGACGACGAAGACCTGTTCTTAAGCATCAATACTTCAACGTAACGGATACGCGCATGCGGCTCGAGATCGCGGTGACCCACGATCCGCGCGACCGGCCCTCCCCCCCGGACTCCTCGTTCGAGAAGAACGGTTCCCCCACCGCCCGCGCATGAGGTACCGGGTTCGTATCCGGGTCCAGGTCGACGCCCTCGCGGCGAGCAAGGCCGGCCTGCCGCTCCACTTCGTCGGGCCCGACGTGACGGGGATGTGGGGACTCCCGAGCACGGGTCCCGGGGTCCTCGTCGTGGCGCGCGAGCTGGCGGGGGCGGTGGAGACGGACCTTCCGGTCGAGGTGTTCGAGTCGGCCGAGGCCGCCCGGACGCCTCGCCTCGAGGACCTCGTCGTCGTCCTCCTCCGTCGGGACCCGCTCCTCGCCCGAGCGTTCGTGCTCCGGCACGCGGACCTCCTCGACCCGGACCGGCTCCTGAAGCGGGTTCTCCAGGAGAACGTCGAGGAGGCCGCGACCAAGGTCCGCCTTCAGGCCGTCATGCCCGGGCTGCCGACCTCGGCCACGCGCTCCCCGAGCTCGCGCTCGCCCGGCAGGATCGGAACGCCGCGGTCGAAGGAGGGCGTTGAATCGGACCCGGCTCCGAACGTCGGCGGCGATCCTGCGGCGGAGGTGAGTCCCGTAGGTGATCGTCGGAGCGGGCGCGGTCGCCGAGGTCGATCCTCCGGCGACCCGAGAGGCCGGGATCCGGCGGATGGCCCGAACGTACGATCGAGCGGTCGACCTCCTCGACCACGACCCCTCCGTCGCATGAAGGGCTCGGGAACCGGGCGAGAGGGACGGCGGCCGCTTCGTTGCGGATGGGGCGCTCCTCCGGTTCGACGTCCTGGATCCGACGGCGTGTAGCGGGAGCCGCTCGGGCGACGAGTTCTTCGATGTCGTGGCTCGCCACGGGTCGCACCCGACGCCGGCGGGGCGGGTGGCCGACGTCCCCGTCGTCCGGTACATGCGCCTCGTTCCCGAGGGGGATGCGGGGCTCGTCGAGGTCCCGAGGATCCTCCGGGACGTCCGGGCGGGAGCCCCGTGGGAGCCGACCGCCCGGGTCCGGCGGATCGCGTCGCGATCCGGGACGGGAGACCGCCTCGCCGAGAGGCTCGCCCTCGTTCGAATCGAGGCCGAACGGGCTGGGCTCCTCGAGCGACGCCCGCTAACGGTCCGGCCGCCCCGGAGAAACTGATCGGCCCGCCCCGACGGGACGGCCCTCCGCGCCGGGAAGGCCCTACGCCGAGAGCCAGCCGAGCTTGAGGAAGCAGTACCCGGCGAAGAGCATCCCGAGCCCGGCGAACAGCACGACCTCCCAGAGGATGAAATCGTACGGGCCGTCGATGCCGAGGAGGCCCCCGATCGTTCCCGGGATGAGGGCGAGCGCGGTCAGCACGGCGAGGACCTTCAGGATGCGGTTCGTGTCGAACGACGACTGGTTGACGTAGACGTCCGTGAGGTGCCCGAGGCTCTCCGTGACGTCGGAGGCGATCTCGGAGAGGTAGTTCGTCTCCTCCCCGAGCGCCGCGAAGGTGTCGCGGTTCGCCTCCGTCGCGCCCTCGAGCGGGACCGCGCCGCTGCCGAGGCGGCCGAGGAGGACCCGCAGGTGGACGACGCTCGAGGCGAGCCGTTGCGTCGCCTTCGAGAGCTGGTAGGCCCGGGCGAGGAAGTCGTTCGGGAGGTGCGAGCGCGGGATCGCCCCGATCGCGGCGACCTCGCCCTCGATCTCCGCGAACATCTCGCGGTAGTCGCGGAGCAGCGAGTCGAGGAGCTCCGGAAGGACGACGAGGGCGAACGGCCCGGCGTCGGTCCGGGGCCTCTCGAGCGCCGTGCGGGCCCGGGCGAAGATGTCGCCCCCGTGCGGGGCGACGGAGAGGATCTTCGGGCCGCGCAGGATGATCACCGCGCCCTTGCGCGCGATCGTGACGAACTCCTGGGGCTTCGTCGGGTAGCGGATCTCCCCGGTCTGAACGAAGAGGAGCGAGGTCCGCTGGACCCGGCCGACGTGCGGGTGGAGCTCGTCGACCTGCCGGAGGCGGAGCTGGGCCTCGGAGATCCCGAGGAGCCCGCTCAGACGCAGCGAGGTCTCCTCCGACGCGTTCGCGATGTGGATCCACTCCGCCTCGTCGTCGGCGAGGTGCCGCTCGAGCTCCTCCCAGGTGAGCGGTTGGGGGTCGGGCGTCCCGGACGGGGCGACCCGCAGGATCCGGACCTCCGGCCGAGGGGCCGGAGCGGCCTCGACCGAATCCTTCGGCCCGAGGCGGCGCTCGGTCGCCCGGCCGGCGACGGCGAAGACCCGGGGGAGCCTCAGGAGCCGGAGGAGAAGGATCGCCGAGCCCCGGCCGCGAAGGCCCAGGAAGGGAAGGTAGGAGACGAACGACAAGAGGATGACGGCGAGGTCGAGGAGGTGCCAGGGGGAGCGGGCGAAGGCCCGCCGGTCGTCGGCGAGGTAGAGCTTCGCGGCGTACTCCACCACGAAGAACGCGATGATCGTCACGTCCCCCGCGTTCAGGAGGGACTGGGTCGCCGACGGGAGCGTGACGAACAGCGGCAGGAGGATGATCGGGACGAGGAGGAGCGAGAGGAACGCCATCAGGCCGTCGGAGAGGATCGCGTCGACGGCCTCGCGCAGCTCCTTCCGGGGGTCCTCCGAGGGGACGTAGATCGACCGGGGGCGGGGCGGGAAGGAGGACCGGTCGGGGGCGGAGGACGTCGACGGGGTCGTCATCGCGGGGCCCCGTCAAACGGCGGCCCGCTTCAAGCGTGCGGGGGCGCTCGGGGACCGGGCGACGCCCCCGGGCCCATATAGCCGGGCGAGGCTCCGGGCGGTGTGCGCCGCGCCCCTCCCGTCCACCTGACGCGCGTGGAGCGGCGCCGCCTGCTCGCCCTCTCGGAGGGTCCGGGCGCGCCGTCCCGGATCGCCCGCCGCGCGAGGATCGTCCTTCGGGCGGCGCGCGGCCTCGAGAACCTCGAGATCGCCGGGGAGCTCCGGACCACCGCCCGCACCGTCGGGCTCTGGCGCCGACGCTTCCTCTCGGAACGGGTCCCCGGCCTCCTGAGCGACGCGCCGCGGTCCGGCCGACCGCCGACCGTCCCCACGACGACGATCGAGCTCATCCGGGCGACCGCCCGCGGTCCTCCGCCGCCCGGCGCCCCCGCCTGGACCGCCCGGGAGCTCGCCCGGCGCTTCCGCGTCAGCAAGACCACCGTCCTGAGGATCCGGGCCCGGGACCGACGAACGCCCGCGCCTATGAACGCCCCGCGCCGGGACGCCCCCGAGCGGAGCTTCATGGAGGGCGTGACCGACCTCGTCGGGCTCTTCCTCGATCCGCCGGAGCGGGCGATGGCGTTCTCCGTCGACCCCCGGGGACGCGGGCCGTCGCTGCCGCCTCCCCGAGAGCGCCGGAGGGCCGCCCGGCCGCGCCGGGCGAGCCCGGCCGAGTTCCGCGCCTTCCTCCAGCGGATCGACCACGCCACCCCCCCGCACCTCGAGGTCCACCTGCTCGTCGACCGACGGCCGGGCCCCCCGGCCCCGATCGTCGCCCGGTGGCTCGTGCGCCACCCGCGCTTCCATCTCCATGTCCTCCCGCCGGGGCGGAGCTCGCCGACGCTCTTCGATCGGACCCTGTTCGACCTCCGCCGCAAGCACGTCGGCGCGCGGACGCCCTCGAGCGCCGCGCGACTGCACGCCGCCGTCGAACGCTACTTCGGCGCGCTCGCGCCGATCGGGGAGCCGCTCGTGTGGACGGCGACGTCCGAGGAGATCGACGCCCGCGGACCGACCCGGGTGACCCCGGTCGCGACCGGGACGACGGCGCGCCGCTGACGGGGGGCCGCGGGCGCGAGCCCCGCGAGACGGGCGAGGGCCTCCAGGGACGGCACCACGGTGATCGGGTCGAGCCCGCCGAAGTCGGGGATCGCGAACAGATCGGTGATCCCGGTCTCGGCGATCCGCGCCACCTGGGCGGGGGCGTCGGCCGGCGTGGCGATGATCGCGAGCCCGCCGCGGACGAGCTCCGCGGCGCTCCGGCCGGGCCGGGGTGCGGGCGTTCCCGGCGGGAGGTGACCGATGCCGTCGTCGCTCTTGACCTCGAGGAACCGGTCGAGCGCCGCCACCGCCTCGTCGGGATGGGGGCCGACGTAGGCCGGGAACGCGGCGGCGATCCGCAGGGAGGTGTCGGCTCCCAGGGCCGCCCGGATCGCCCGGACCTGCCGTCCGAGCTCGGAGATGTCCGGCATCGTCGCGAACGGCGGTCCGAGCGCCACCGAACATCCGTCCTTGGCGAACCGAACGGCGGCCTCGGGCTGACCGACCGCGACCCACACCCGCGGGGCGTGCCCGGGGATCGGCTCGATGGGGATCGTCACCGACCCGGAGGGAAGTCCCTCGGCCGGGATCCCCCTCCCGGAAACGGCGGTCAGGAAGCGGGGCACCGCGCGGGCGAACGCCTCCCTCTTGCGGGCGAGCGGGTCCGGACCCAGCCCGAAGGCGAGGTGCTCGCGGAGCACGTTCCCGCTGCCGATCCCGATCTCGACCCGGTCCTGGGAGAGTCGGTTCGCGAGCAGGGCCTGCTCGGCGACCTGGACGGGCTCCCGGACGGCGAGGTTCGACACCATCGGCCCGAGGCGGATCCGTCCGCCGCGCGTCCGCTCGGCCGCGGCGGCGACCATCATCCAGGGGTCCGGGACCTCGCCGTGGGGGTGGAAGTGGTGCTCGGCGAAGAAGAACCCCCAGAAGCCGAGGTGCTCGGCCTCCGCCACGTACCCGAGGATCTCCCGGAAGCGTTCCGGGCGGTGGTCGACGCCGGCGAGGTTGTCGCCGACCGTGAAGACCGACCAGCGGAGCGAGGAGCGGACCTCCCACGGCGGCGCCGTCGATCCGGCCGCCTCGCTCATCGCTTCCTCCGGGTCGGGCGAGGGGCGCGTGCCCGCCCCCGGAGCCGGGGTTTCGGCGGCCCCCCGAGCACGTGGTGCACGGAGCGGAACCCCCATCGTTCGAGGAGGCTCGCGGCGATCCCGGCCCGCCGCCCGGATTGGCAGTGGACGTAGACCGGAACGGCCCGGTCGAGGCCGGCGACGCTCGCCTCGGTGAGGTCGGGGAGCGGGCGACCGAGCGCTCCGGGGATCCGCCCGAGCTCGTGCTCGTCGGGGTTCCGGACGTCGAGCACGGTGAGCGCCTCGCCCCGCGCGACCCGGCGGGCGACCTCCGAGACGCTCACCCGGGGCGTCGCGGCGATCGGCGCCCCCGATCGGAGGTACTCCCCGAGAGCGCCCGCGCGGACGGTGTCGACGTGATCGAAGCCGATGCGCGAGAGGCCGATCCGAGCGTCCCGGAGCTCCTCCGGATCGTCCCCCAGGAGCAGGAAGCGGTCCTCCCGGCCGAAGAGCCAACCGACCCACCCGGAGAACGCCCCGTACGCGGGGATCGAGATGCTCCCGGGAACGTGCCCGCCGTCGAAGGCCGAGGAGGGGCGCACGTCGAGCCAGACGGTCCCGTTCGGGGCGGAGCGAGGCACGTCCGGCGCGACGTCGGGCCCGGGGGTCGGTGCGGGCTCCCCCGGGGTCCCTCCGTCCTCGTTGATCCGGCGGGTCCCGGCGTAGTAGCGCGGGAACGGGGTCCCGGAAAGGTACTCGGCGAGGAAGTGGGCCCGATCGCGGGCGAGGAACAGCGGGTTCGACGCGCGCTCCCGCCCGAGGGTGGTGCGAGCCTCCGACCGCGCCCCCACCCCGCAGAAGCTCCCGCCGACGTGGGTCGGAAGGACCACGACCCCCGAGGGCAGCGGGGCGAATCGCCGATGGAGCGTTTCGAACTCGTCGAGCGCGGCCCGGTAGGTCCCCCCCGGAGGCCCGAGGTCGGCCCGTCCGGCGGTGCCCGCCATGAGGCTTCCGCCCGAGAGGAGCACCCGGGGGGTCCCGGTCCGGTCGCGGAGGAGATAGCTCACGTGATCCGGGGCGTGACCGGGGCTCGCGATCGGCTCGACGCGGGCCGACCCGATGTCGAGGTGGTCGCCGGGCCGCAGAAGGCGGTGCGCGCCGCCCCGACCGGCCGGCGAGCCGCTCGCGACCCGGGCGCCGCTCCTCTCGGCGAGGGCCGCCGCTCCGGAGACGAAGTCCGCGTGCGTGTGGGTCGTCAGGACCCAGTCGAGACGGAGGCCGTCCTGTCGAACCGCGTCGAGGTAGCGCGTCACGTCCCGGGTCGGATCGACGACGACCGCCCGGGCCGCCCGACGGTCGAGGAGGAGGAAGGAGGAGTTCCCGAGGTCCCGGCTCGGCAGGACGTCGATCCGCAGATCGCCCTGCCGCCAGCCGATCCTCCGCGACTCCTCCTTGAGGGGGAGCGAGCCCGGCTCGGTCTCCGCCGGACCCGATCGCCGGCCCGACCACGAGCGGGCCGTCGGGGCCGGATCGGAGGCTCCCGCCATGGTCCGTCCAGGTCCTCCCCCCGATAAGTATCTCTCGTCCGATCCTCAAGTCCGTCCTGTTAATACCGGAGCCCATGCCCGGAGCGGAGCCGGGGGCGATCGGGATCGGCCCGCTCGCCGACCGGGGCCGGTGGCACTGGGACCGGTGGGCATCGTCACGGAGGATCGGCATCGCCGCGGGCGGATCCGGCCGATCCCGCACGGTCCCGAACCGGCGTTAACTTCCCCTATTA
>JASHUV010000098.1 GCA_030039825.1 Thermoplasmata archaeon | reverse complement strand
GGGGGAGGGGGGGACGGGGAAGGGGTTGGCGGGAAAGGGTTGGCGGACGCGCGAACCGAACGGACCTAGAGTCCGGGCGGCTCGCCGGCCTCGCCGATCTGGATCCCCGTCAGGGAGATCGCGACGCTGACCGAGCCGGTCGTGCCCTCGCAGCTGTTGCCGGCGGTCGGGTTGTCATCGGCGACCTCGAGCGCGATCGTCGTCGAGCTGCTCGTGCCGCCCGCGCTCAGCGTCCCGCCCGAGCCCGAGCTCGGGAGGAACTGCCAGCAGCCGGACTGCCCCGTCGTCGTGCCCGCGCCCACGGTGTAGGTGCCGGGGATGTTCCCGGTGTTCTGGACCGTGAACGTGACCGCGCACCAGTCACCGACCGACATGTCGGCCGCCGAGATCGAGAGGGTCTGCCCCGTCGCCGGGGAGGTCCCGGTCGTGGTGATCGTCGGGCTCGTGCAGCCGACCATCGCCCCCTGGTACTCCGCGCCGTACGCCAGCGCCGACGACGTCACATGGACGTTCGTGAACTGGAACGACAGGGTACCCGCCGTCCCGTTCACCGTCGCGCTCCCCGAGGCGGTGAACGTCGCGAAACCGACGCCCGTGACCGCCATCAAGCCGATCGCCGCCAAAGTCGCCCACAATATCTTTCGTCCCATCTTGCGCCTCCTTGTTCTGTTCCCGGTAGCCCTCTCGGGCTGGGGGGCCGACCCGGCAGGCCGCTCTTAATGGCGGACGGTCTGTAACATCTCGATGAAAATCGGGGAGAACACTCCGCTCGTACAACCCGTTACAGAGCGGGGGAAGCCCCCTTCTCGCGAGCGGGTCGGGGGGATCCGTGACCGCCGTCCCCGGCCGGACCGACGGGCCCGAAGGGCGGGGGAGCGCCCGGGGGAAGGAGGGTCGTTCGAGGCCCGGTCCCGGGCGACGCCGGGCGGAAAGGAAAGACCGTATCCACCAGTCCGGTGAACTCGGCCTCCAGGAGCGGTTGGGGCCGTGGTTCGACCCCCTGGGTCTCCCACCCGCGGAGGGTGTCGAAGGTGGGGGTCCACACGAACGGAGCCGTCCGGGGGCCGGCCTGGGCGAGGCACCGGGCCGCGGCCGCGTGGGAGGCCTCGATCCGGGGGAAGCTGTCCGGATGGAGCCCTCCGGGCGCAAGGACGGTGAGACAGCGGCGGATCTGTTCGGCCCACCCGGCGCTCCCAGCGGTCGGCGCGACCCGGAACCGGGGGCGGCGCGTCTTCCAGCCCTCCAACGCCCGCCGCGCCTCCGCGTCAAGCCCCTCGGGGATGACCCAGAGGTCGGAGGCCGCGGGGACGAGATAATCGACGGCCCGGAGGAAGATCAGGACATCGTGGGGTGAGGTCCGGCCGACGTCCCCTCCGGGAGGGTAGGCCCCGAGGGCCGTGAACATCGGGAGCATGTAGGTCAGGAAGAGCCGGCGCGGGTCCGTGGCATGCCCGCCCGAGATCGCGGCGTGGGCGAGGGTCGGTTCCCGGACGGAGATCGCCCCGAGGATCGGCGGCCGCTCCGCGCATTCGAGCACCGCGAGTCGCGCGGACCGTGAGCGGAAGATCCCGGCGATGTCGAGGTACATCCGGCGGCTCCGTCCGGTGGGATCGGAGGGCGGCGGCGGAGCGGAGCGGGGATCGAATCGGTGCGAGGTCCAGACGCGATGGACCTGCATGTGGCTCACCGAGAGCGCCTTCGCGAGGCTCCGGGTGGTCCACCGGTGGGTCGGCCCCGGGGCGGGGCGCCGGGAGAGCTCCAGGATGCGACGCGCCGTCTGGCGCGCCCGCTCCGGGTCCGACACCGCCCGGGGCGCCTGCCGACGGATGCCGTCGAGCCGATTGACCTGGAACCTCGACCGCCAGCGCTCGACGGTGGCGAGGTGGAGATGGAGCTCGGAGGCGACCTGAGGGGCCCGGCGTCCGTCCGCCAGGGCGAGGACGATCGCGGCGCGCTGGGCGAGGCGCGGGCGGGCGTCGCCCTCGGCCGCCCACGCGGTGAGCTGCTCGCGCTCCTCGCCCGAGACCGAGACCGCGGGGCGAGTGAGCACGCGGCGGCCCAAGCGGCTCCTTCTATAAAATCAGTTATACGTCTCGCCCCGCGTTCGAGTCCCGGTGAGGCGCTCGCCGCTTCGCCGGGTCGCTCAGCTCGTCGGTGAGCCCCACCGGAGCGCCCGAAGCCCCTCGATCGAGCCGGAGATCTCCGAGGGGGTGAGGCCCCCGAAATCGAGGATCCCGAGGAGGTCGTCCACCCCGGCGCGGGCGAACCGCTCCAGGCCGGGGCGGAGGGTGTCGGGAGGTCCGAGGAGGGCGAGGCCGCTCCCGGCGATCGCCTCGGCCGTCACGGCCGAGGGCTCGCGCGCGACCTTCGCCTCGTAGTTCGGGCTTCCCGTCCTTCGCCGACCGTCGAGGTAGGTCTGCAGGGCCGCCATGGCCCGCGGGCGATCGGGCCCGCCGTAGAGGTGGACGGCCGCCGCCACGCGGCCCGGGGTCCCGACCGGTAGGGCCGCGCGGTACTCGCGGATCTCCCCGGCGAGCTCCTCGACGCTCGACACGGTCGCGTAGGGGATGAGCGCGATCGAGGCGCCCCGGCGGGCGAGGGGCGCGAGCGCCTCCCGCCGCTGCGTCGCGATCCAGATCGGCGGATGGGGCCGCTGGACCGGGCGGACGTTGAGCACGACCGGGGCCCCGTCGCCGCGCGCCGGCCGGACGGGCTCCCCCCGGAACGCCTCGAGCAGCGTCGCGTAGTGGGCGTCGAAGCGCGCGCGCTTCGTGGCCGCGTCGAGGCCGAAGCCGGCGAGCTCCGCCGGGATGTAGCCGCTCCCCACGCCGAGGCGGAGGCGGCCCCCGATCAGCTGGTCGAGGAGGGCGTACTGCTCGGCGAGCTCGACCGGATCGTGGAAGGGGAGCACGCTCACCATGACCCCGAGCGCGATGTGGCGGGCCCGTTGCCCGATCGCGGCAAGGAGGATCGGCGGGCTCGGGCAGAGGCCGCCCTCGTGGAAGTGGTGCTCGGCGATCCAGAACGAATCGAGGCCGGCCGCCTCGACCTGCGCCGCGAGGTCGATGACCTCGGCGTACCGGTCCCGGCCCGCCGCGGCGGCCGGGGGCAAGGCGTCGACGACGCTGAACGCCCCGAGCCTCACGGACGAGCCTCGAACGGACCCGGCATATGGGGTTTCTCGACGGGCGTACGGGGCGACGCCGACGCGGCGACGCAACGGATATCTGCGCGGTCCGGGTCGAACGGCCCTCCGATGCAATTCAAGTGGAAGGTCCTCGGCGTCGTGGCGATCGGGAGCCTGATGGGCTCGATCGACTCGACGGTGCTCCTCATCGCCTTCCCGGCGATCGCGAAGGAGCTCCACGCCGACCTCGTGACCATGGTCTGGGTGATCATGGTCTACATCCTGATGGGCACGGCCCTCGTCCTCTCGATGGGCCGGCTCTCCGACCTCAAGGGCCGGAAACGACTCTACAACGCGGGGTTCGTCGTCTTCGTCGTCGGGAGCCTCCTCTCCGGCCTCGCCCAGACCGGGCTCGAGCTCGTCGTGTTCCGGGGCCTCCAGGGGGTCGGCGGCGCCATCCTGATCGCGAACGCCTTCGCGATCATCTCCGACGCCTTCCCGCCGAACGAGCGGGGCCGCGCGTTCGGGATCAACTCCGTCGTCTGGGGGACCGGCTCGATCGTCGGCTTCCTGCTCGGCGGGTTCATCCTCTCGGTCACGACCTGGCGGTGGATCTTCTTCATCAACGTCCCGATCGGGATCGCCGCCATCGCCCTCTCGGTCGTCATCCTCCGCGAGTCGGTGACGCCCGACCCGAAGGACACCTTCGACTTCCCGGCGGCGGTCATCTTCACGGCGACGCTCGCCCTCTTCCTCTTCGGCGTCACCGAGGGGATCCTGAACGGATGGACGTCGCTGAGCGCGCTCGGGCCGCTCCTCGCCGCCGTCCCCGCGTTCGCGGCCTTCCTCTACTGGGAGGGGCGGGTGAGCGACGACCCGATCCTGCCGTTCGCCCTGTTCAAGGACTGGCTCTTCTCGGCCTCCCTGCTCGCCGCGGTCCTCCAGGGGATCGCCCTGTTCGCGACGAACTTCCTCTTGATGGTCTACTTCCAAGGGATCCGCGGCCTCGACGTCATCACG
>JASHUV010000097.1 GCA_030039825.1 Thermoplasmata archaeon | reverse complement strand
CCTTGCCCTCGGCCTGCCGAACGAGCCACTCGATCCGGCGATCGGTGAGCTGGGTCACGCGGCCGGAAGGACCCGGCCGAAGGAGACGTTGGAAGGAGGTGACGTTCGGCTCCCCCCTACGACCCCCCTTTCCCGTCGAGGGCAGGTCCTCCCTCCGCTCGCTCGTTCCAGGGGGAACTAATTGTTGGACTCCAGAGCGGGAAGGGCCCCCCCAAAGGTATTTACAGGCTCGATGCCGGAAGCCGGTGGCAGGTTCTGTTGTCCGCGCGGTGCGGGCGACCCCCGCTGCGGCGGCCGCGGGCGGACGGCCAGACGATACTCCTCGCCGTCGGCGCGTGCCTCGTCATGGCCACCGGCGGGTGGGCGTTCTTCGACGGCCGAGCCGCCTCGGGCCCGACGATCCGACTCGGCGCGGCTCCCGGGGCGCCGTCGACCGGGTCCTCGTCCTCGCCACCGGCCCCGAGCCTCCTCCGGCCCGGGGCGACGCCCGCGACGAGGGCGAGCCCGGTCGAGTGGCCCGAGGTCGGCGCGATCCCGATCGGGGGGAACCCGACGGGGGTCGCCCTCGATCCGACATCCGGCGAGCTCTACGTCACGAGCCTCTCCGCGGGGACGATCACGATCGTGAACGCGACCGACGACGCGGTCGTATCGACCATCGACGACGCCTCCGGCATGCCCTCCTCCGATGTCTACGATCCGGCGAACCGGGAGCTCCTCGTGGTCGAAGGCACCCAGGACCGGGTCACGCCGATCGACGTGGGGAACGGGAGCCAGGAGCCCCAGATCTCCGTGGGTAACGATCCGTACGACATCCTCTACGACCCGGCGAACGGGCTCCTCTACGTGACGAACGACGGCTCCGGGAACGTCTCGGTCATCAACGGGAGCACCGATCGCTCGGCCGGCGCCGGGATCCCGGTCGGCAGCAGCCCGATCGGTCTCGCGGTCGATCCCGCCTCCGACACGATCTTCGTCGCGAACGAGGGATCCGGGACGATCTCCGTCATCGACGGATCGAACGACACCGTGGTGGCGAACGTGACGCTCGGGGGCCAGCCCTACGCTCTGGCCTGGGATCCGGCCGACGGGGACCTCTACGCGACGAACGTCGCGGGGGCCCTCGGCGAGGTCGAGGTCGTCAACGGAACGTCGCTCGAGGTCGTGGCCGTGGACACCGTCGGCGCGATGCCGGTCGGGGCCGCCTACGACGCCTTCACGGGCGAGGTGCTCGTCGCGAACCGGAACTCCGGCAACCTCTCGATCGTGAGCGGGATCACCGACTCGGTCGTGGCGACGTTCGCCCTCGGCGCCTCCCCCGGTCCGATCGTCGTCGACCCGGAGACCGACTCGGCGTTCGTCGCGAACTTCGGGAGCGGCAACGTCTCGGTCCTCGCCCGGCCGCTCGCTTCGACGCTCTCCTCCGGCCCGGTCGTGGCGGACGTCGGCGAGGCCGTCCGGCTCCTCGCGCAACCGATCTACGGCGTCGGGCCGTTCCGTCACTTCGCCTGGTCGCTCGGGGACGGGGGTCGGTCCACGACGGCGAGCTCGAACCTCACCCATTCCTACTCGGCTCCCGGGACCTACTCGGTCGAGGTCACGGTGACCGACGCGGCGAACATCACGAGCGAGGCCTCCCTCGCCCTCGTCGTCCACGCGCGCCCGATCGAGGCGACGCCGCGCGCGTCCCGGGCCGCCGCCGACGTCGGAGAGAGCGTCGTCTTCACGGCGAGCGCGACGCTCGGCACGGTCCCGTACGCCACCTACACGTGGAGCGGGCTCGGGGCCGACTGCGACGCCGCGACCACCTCCTCCGTGAGCTGCCTCATGACGACGTCCGGCGTGGCACAGGTCTCGGTCGCCGTCACGGACGCCGCGGGGGTGACGGTGCCGGCCGCGACCCCGCTCCGGCTCGCCATCGACCCGGATCCGACCGCCGACTCCCCGTCATCGTTCCGCGCCTCCGGCGACGTCGGGCAGGCGGTGACGTTCGCCGTCCAGGGCGGCGGGGGCACGGGGAACCTCTCCTTCGTCTGGTCCGGCCTACCCGGCGGCTGTTCGCCCGGCCCCGGCGGGATCGTCTGCGGGCTGACGACGCCGGGCCTCTACGACGTCCAAGCCCAGGCGGTCGACGAGAACGGGATGTACTCGCTCCTCGGGCCGGCCCTCGCCTTCACGGTGTTCCGCGACCCCACCGTCTCGGTCGTGGCCGACCGCGTGAACATCGACGTCGGCGAGAGCCTGAACCTCTCTGCGCTCCCGGAGCTCGGCAGCGGCGGATACAACGTGACCTGGTGGGACGCCCCGCCGGGATGCCTCGTCAACCAGCTCGAGCTCAACTGCGTCGGTCCGTTCCCCTCGACGTTCACGCCGTGGGCGGTCCTCACGGATTCCGACGGCGGGTCGGTGGCGTCGACGCCCGTCCGGGTGGTGATCAGCCCCTCGGTGTCGCTGTCGACGGTCACCTTCTCCGGCTCGCTCGTCGCCGGGTCGCCGCTGACGTTCACCGCCCATTTGAGCGGAGGCACCGCGCCCCTGACCGAGACCTGGATCTTCCCGGGCGGCAGCACGTCGCAGGGCCCCGTCAGCACCCACGCCTTCACGTCGCCCGGGACCTACCGGGTGGTCGTCTGGGTGAACGACTCCGCGGGCGAATCGGTCGAGGCCCGGCTCTCGGTCTCCCTCCCGCCGCCGGCGGCGGCGCCGAGCCCGTGGAACACCGACGCCGCGACGCTCATCGTCGGGGCGATGGCGCTCGTCCTCGTCCCGGTCGCCTACGCGCTCCGCCAGCGGCGGCGGGGTCGGTCGCGCCGGGGCCCGGCCTAAGGGAGCCGCGGCCGATCCCGGTCGGACCAGAGACGCACGTCCGGGAGGACGTCGAGGGACGTCGGGGCCCCGGGCCGTCGGCGTCGGCGGACCACGACGAGGGCGAGGAGGAGCGCGGGCGCGCCGGTCCCGACGAGCAGGGCCGCCCCGTCGGCGAAGGGCAGCCCGATAAGGCTCGGCCCGATCCGCACCATGAACGTCGTTCGCGCGGAGCCGCCGGCGGAATCGTTCACGGTCACCGTGACCGGGTAGTTGCCGGGTCCCCCGGGCCGGCAGGCGAGGGCGGTCGTGTCGACGGAGGCGCAGCCCGCCGGCAGGCCGCTCCAGCTGATCGTGTAGCCTCCCGAGCCCCCGACGATCGCCACGGAGAGCGTGAGGAGGGCGCCGGCGAGCGAGCCGACCTCCCCCGCCGCGGGGCCGATGAGCGTCGGGGGGGCGGCGATCAGGAGGTCGGTGGTCGCCGTCACGGACTCCCCGTTCGAGTCCGTCGCCGTCACGCCGACCGCGAAGCCCCCCGGGACGCTCGCCCGGCAGGCGAGCGTCGATCCGTCCGGCGGGACGCATCCCGGCGGGAGGCCGGACCACGCGAAGGCGTACGGGCCGCTCCCGCCCGACGCCGCGGCCGCGAGCGTGATCGGGCTACCGGTGTCGAGGCCGCCCGGCAGGCTCTGCCAGCGTACCCGGACGGGCGGGTCGATCGTGAGGTTGAGCGAGGCGCGGGCCGATCGCCCGGCCGCGTCGACGGCCGTCGCCGTGACGAGGCGGTTCCCGGACGCGGTCGTCCGGCAGGTCGCGTTCCCCGGGCTCGACGTGTCGCAGACCCCGGGAAGGCCCGACCAGGAGTACGCGAACCCTCCCGAGCCCCCGGTCACCTCGAGCCGGAGGGTGAGGGACTGACCGGCGTCGGTCCCGGCCGTCGCCCCCACCCTCGCCAGGACGGCCGCGGGATCGGTGGCCACGTTGACGGTGAGGTCGACGGGCGCGGTCGCCGCGCCGTTGGCGTCCGTCGCGACGGCCGAGACGTTCCAGCTACCCGCCGACGCGACGGCGCAGCCGACGCTCGGGCCGGAGGGCGCGCATCCGCTCGGGAGCCCGCTCCAGTCGATCTCCACCGGGCCGAGGCCCCCCGTGGCCGGCGCCAGGAGGGAGATGGGGCTTCCCACGTCGACGTACGGGGTGCCGTCCACGATCCCGGGCAGGGAGAGCGCGGGCGCCACCACGAAGTGCGCGGGCGCCGCGGTCGACCGGACCCCCTCGGAGTCGTTGACCGAGACGTCGATCGTGAAGCTGCCGGCGACCGGGAGCGACGCGCAGGCGGCGGTGCTCCCCTCGGGGGTGCAGCCCGTCGGAAGCCCCGACCAGGTGAACGTGTAAGGCGGGGCGCCGCCGGTGAGGTTCGTCGAGAAGCGGACCGACTGACCGACGTCGGCGCCCGGTCGGTCCGCCTCGATCGTCGTGAGGTGGGGCCCGGCCACGACCACGACCGAGAAGTTCGTCGAGGCGAGATCGCCGATCGCGTCGCGGACCGTCACCCCGACCTCGTAGGTCCCGGTGGCGGTGAACTCGTGGCCGACGCTCGCGGCGCTTCCCGACGCGTTGCCGCCGTCCCCGAACTGCCAGGAGTAGGTCGCGTACGGCGGCACCCCCTCGCTCGCCCACGCTTCGAACTCCGTCGTCCGGCCGAGCTCCGGCCGATCGGGCGCGATGAGGCCCGCCAGAACGCCGAGCGTGGTCCGGACCTCGAAGGGCAGTGACGCGCTGTCACCGCGGATCGCGGCGTCCGTGCCGGTCAACCGGTACGTCCCGTTCGCGATCTCCGGCACGGAGAAGCTCGTGGCGATCGTCCCGTTCGCCGCGACGCTCACGTTGCCGAGCGTCGGCCCGTTCCCGAAGGCGAGAAGGACCGTGGAGCCGGGGAGGTAGCCGGATCCCTCGACGCCGACCGTCGCACCCGGCAGACCGCCGGCCGGCGCCGAGGAGAGGTTGGCGAAGCTCAGCCCGAGATAGCTCCCCGCGCTCAGGTTCTCCGTCCTCTCCGCGACGGTCGAGGAGCCGTTGAGCAGGGTGAGCCGGTAACTGCCCGGGAGGAGCGTCACGTTGACGTTGCCGCCCGAGTAATCGACGGCCGTCTGGTTGACCTCGAGCGTTCCGTCGAGGAGCGGCGGGCTCGCGTTCAGCGCCGCCGTGTCGCTGTCGTTGTACAGACGTGCCGGCGCCCCGGAGCCGCCCGTCAGGTGCGCGACCGGCTCACCCGTGGCGCTGCTCGAGGGGCAGCTCGAGACCACGCTCGACGCCGTCTCGGCCGAGTCCCCCCCGAAGTCGTAGGCGTTCAGGACCGGGGCCATGTTGTGGCCGTTGTCGTACTCGAGGGAGAGCGTCAGGTTCTCGGCGGTGATCCCCACGTTCCGCTGGTCGCCGGGGCCGGCCTGCACCCACTCGGCGTCGTAGAACGTCCCGAGGGCGTCGTACGCCGACCCGTTGACCTCGAAGTCCCGGAACGTCCAGCCGTCGTTCCACGGGAAGGTCAGGTTGTCGTAGCCCTGCCAGCCGTACCCGTCGTCGTAGAGCACCTCGACGTACGGGCGGCCGGCGTCGTCGCCGGCGACGAGCTCCGCGGAGACGGTCGCCGGGAACCCGAGGGTCACGTCGTTCCCCGACCAACCGGTCCCGGGGACGTCCGAATAGTAGGTGGAGACCCCCGCCCCCTCGATGCTGCCGCTGCCCTCGACCGAGCCGGGCGTGACGTACGCCGAGCCCGTCGTGAAGTTCCAAACGTTGTCGAGGGCGAAGAAGAGCCCCGTGCCCCCCTGAAGATAGATGACGTCCTGGACCCAGTAGTCGGCCGATCGGCTCCCGTTCACGAGGACGGCGACGGCGTTCAGCTGGAACGCCGTCAGGTTCTCGACGCTCGAGACGGTGAGGGCTCGCGCCGTCACCGTGCCGACGAACCGGGTGGTGCTGTAGTTGTACGCCGCACCGGACCCGTTCACTCCGAAGTCGGAGAGGCCCATCGGGGCGGGTTCCTTCGTGTAGTAGGAGAACGGGTTGACGGCGGAGCGTCGGGGCGACAGGACGGGCGGCGCGGCGCCCACCCGGGCGGGAACGAACGGCCCCCCGGAGAGTTCGACCGAGGCCGCCAACCCGCGCAGCGAGGGTCCCACGACGGAGGAGGTCGCCGAGGCGGCCGGCGTCGAGGCCGTCGGATGGACCGGGGCGGCGCCGCCGACCGGGAGCGCGAGGACGGCGGCGAGCGCGAGCAACGCCGCGCCGGCCCACACCCTTCGGCGTCCCGCCATCGGTCCGGGGAGGTTTGAGGGATCGCTCCTCCCCTCTTCAGCCTCACTCAGCTTTATGGGAGGGCCCCGGGGGCCCCAACAAGCGGTATAGGCCGCGATCCGGTCCCGCCGGCATGGAGGACCCGAGCCACCCCGGCTGGAGGAAGCTCACCCGCGAGGAGGAGCGCGTGATCGTGCACCGCGGCACCGAGCGGCCGTTCTCCGGGGAGTACGAGACCCACCGGGGGGCGGGGACCTATCTGTGCCGCCGGTGCGGCGCGGCCCTGTACCGGTCGGACGACAAGTTCGACGCCGGGTGCGGCTGGCCGAGCTTCGACCAGGAGATCCCCGGCGCCGTCCGCCGGACGCCCGATGCCGACGGGGAGCGCGTGGAGATCGCCTGCCGGGCGTGCGGCGCCCACCTCGGCCACGTCTTCGTCGGCGAACGTTTCACGCCGAAGAACACCCGGCACTGCGTGAACTCGATCTCGCTCTCCTTCCGGCCGGCGGCCGATACGGCCGCCGACCGGGGGAACTCCCGCTAGAGGGGCGATCCCGGCTCGTCCGGTGGCGCGCCCTCGAACGGGGGTTCATCGGCCGTGGGCGCCTCCGGGAAGACCTCCTCGTCGGGGGGCGCCGGCGGCTCCTTCGAGCGCCTCCGGAGAACGTAGCCGATCCCGACGGCGACGAGCGCGATCGGCACGATGACGAGGGCGAGGCCCTCGGCCTCGGGGAACCCGAGGAACGACGGCGCGACGGTGACCGTCCGCGTCGTGGTCGCGCTCACGCCCCGCGAGTCGGTCTCCGTGAGCTGGACGCTGTAGGTCCCCGGGGTGGAGGGCGTGCACGTCAGGTTCGCCGCGTCGGTCGAGGCGCACCCCGCGGGCAGGCCGGACCAGCTGAAGGCGAGCGGTCCGGTGCCGCCTCCCGGGCTCGCCGAGAGGGTAAGTCGGGCCCCCGAGAGGACCGAGGAGGGGGTGGCGGTGAGCCCCGTGAGGGCCGGCCGGGGGTTCACGAGCAGCGTCAGCGCGGTCGACGTCGCCTGGCCCTGGTTCGCGTCGGTGACGAGGACGACGAGAGAGAAGTCCCCCGCGGCGGAGGGGAGGCAGGAGAGCGACGGCCCGGCCGGCGCGGCGCACCCGGCCGGAAGGCCGGTCCAGGCGTAGGTGTACGATCCGTTGCCGCCGTCGGCCGTCACGGCGACGGCGAGGGACTGGGCGACATCGATCGGCCCGAGGGAGCGGACGCTCCACGCGACCTGGACGCCGTCCCAGACCTGGAAGGAGAGCGAGGCGTTCGCGCGGGCGCCGCTCAGGTCGGTGATCGCGACCGCGACGACGGTCGGCCCGGGCTCCGGCTCGACGCAGCTCACCGAGGAGGCGTTCCGGGACGGGCAGCCGGCGGGGAGCCCGGTCCACGCGTAGGATAGTCCGCCCGCCCCGCCCGTCACCGTCGCGGAGAAGGTCGCCGTCTGCCCGACGTCCGCGCTCGTCGCGTTCACCGCCACGAGGGTGACCGAGGGGTCCGGCTCGATCGTCAGGTCGGCGGCGAGAGGGGCGGAGGTGACGCCGTTGCCGTCGGTCACGGCGACGGCGGGGTGAAGCGTCGTGGCGGGGGGCGCCGTGCACGTCGCCGTGGAGGAGGTCGACGCGCACCCGGACGGAAGGCCCGTCCACGTGAACGTCTCCTGGCCCGCGCCCCCGGAGGTCGTCGCGGCGAGCGTGAAGAGCTCGCCCGCGTCGACGGCGGGAGCGACGCTCCGAAGGCCAACGACGGTGGGGTCGACGAAGACCTCGAACGCGAGCGCCGCCGAGAAGGCAGTGAACCCGTTCGAGTCGCTCGCGCTGACGTAGATCGAGTAGTTCCGTACGGGGCCGATCGCCCCGCAGGTGGCGAGGGCGCCCGCCGGGACGCAGCCCGTCGGAAGGCCCGACCAATTGTAGGTGAACCCGCCGCTCCCGTCGGAGGCGATCACCGAGAACGCCACCGCCTGCCCGACGTCGGCGCTCGACCGGTTCGCGGTCGGCGTCGCGAGGAGGGGGTCGGGTTCCACGACGAGCTTGAGCGAGGCCGTCGCGAGGTCGCCGAGCCGGTCGCGGACGGTGACGTTGATCGTGTAGTTCCCGGCGAGCGGGAAGAGCCGGGTCAACGTCCCGACGCTCGTCACGGTCGGCGAGCCGCTCCCGAGGTACCAGGTGTAGTTCGCGTAGGGGGTGTAGCCGGCCGACGCGTTCGCCCAGAGCTCGACCTTCCCGCCCGCGTCGGTGGACCGCTTCGACGCGGCGAGGGAGAGGGAGAGGTTCGTCTCGACGAGGAACGCCGAGTACGCCCGGTCGTTCACCCCGCCGGAGTCGACCGCCGTCACGTCGTAGCTCCCGTTCCCGACGAGCGGGACATCGAAGGAGCAGCCGAAGGAGGTGTTCGAAGCCACGGTCGTGCTGCAGACCGGGCTCGCTTGGCCCGGCCAAGTGATCTCGATCGACGAGCCGGCGAGGAAGCCCTTCCCCCCGGCCGTCACGCTCGCGCCCGCGAACGCCTCGGACGGGGTGAGGGAGAACGTCCCGAAGTTCAGCGGATCGTACTCGCCCGCGCTCAGCGTGACGTTCGCCGAGGCGACGAGCGTCGTCCCCGATCGGACGCCGAGGACGTAGGTCCCGGGCATCAGCGTCAGGTTCGCGTTCGTCCCGACGTAGGCGACCGCGGTGCCGTTGTCGAGGAGGGTGCCGTTGACGGCGGGCATCGTCGCGTTGAGGATCGCCGTGCTGCCGACGCCGTAGTCGAAGCCGAGCGAGCCGCTCCCGGCCGTGTAGCGCCCGCCCGGCGTCCCGTGGGGCGGGCTCGTGCTCGCGACCTTCGGAACGATGTTGCCGATGTGCTCGGCCGTGTCCGAGCCGAAATCGTAGGCGTTCGGAACGGCCGCGAAGTTGTGGCCGTTCCAGTACTGGAGGTCCATGGTGAAGTTCGACGCGACATCGTTGATACCGGAGCCGCCGCCCGGCCCGCCGAGGATCCATTCGGCGTCGTTGAAGAGGCCGGAGGGGTTGTACGACGAGCCGTTGACCTGGAAGCCGTGGAACGTCCAGCCCTTCGTGTAGGGGAACGTCACGTTGTCGTAGATCACCCAGCCGTAGCCGTCGTTGTACAGGAAGCCCACGTGGGTGGTCCCGCTGATGTCGCTCGCGGTGACCTCGGTGGAGACGTTCGTGGGGAGCGTCAGCGTCACGCCGGCGCCGGGATACGTGCCGTAGACCCCGTCGGCGTAGTACACGTGGCTATAGATCGAGCCGTTCCCCTGCACGGAATTCGCGGTCAGCGTGCTCTTCCCGGAGAGGTTCCAGACGTTGTCCTCGAAGTAGATCACGTGGCTCGAGGTGTTGTAGATCGGGACGTCCTGGATCCAGTAGTCGGCGAGCGTGCTGCCGTGGGAGAGCACGACGACGACGTTCAGTTGGAGGGAGGTGTAGTTCCCGTTCCCGCTCGAGAGGTTCTGGGCGTTCGCCGTCCAGGACCCGAAGTGGACCGTGCCCCGGAACGCGGTCGTCGAGTAGGTGTACGCGTACCCGGTCGAATTGATCCCGAAGTCCGCGACCCCGACCGGCGCGGGCTCGCTGCTGTAGATGCCGTACGGATTCACCCTCGCGGGCTTCGGCACGCCGGGGGGGGTGAGGGCGCCCGGGACGGGCCCCACGTGGCCGCCGAGCCAGAACGGCGGCCCGAAGTTGTAGTCGGCGGGGCCGGACGGCAGGGGGAGGGAGACCGGGCCGAGGGAGGATCCCGACGGCGCGGCGGCGGGCGCGGCCGCCGCGACCGCCGGGAGGCTCCCGACCACGGACAGGACGGCCAGGAGGACCGTCGAGGCGAGAACGACCCGAGGAGAGCGAGCCACCGTCCACTGACCCCCGGACCGACCGAAATTAGGCCGGGGGTCCTTCATCTTCTTTGCCGCTCCGCTCCCCTACTCCCCCGCCCACCCCGGGCCCTCACCCCGAAGCGCCTCGCCGAGAACCGGCTCGAGGGGCCGGAAATAGTCGAGCAGGGCGGTCGCGTCCATCGTCCGGGACCCCGTGAGCGCCTCGAGGGCGTCCGGCCACGGCCGGCTCGCCCCCATCTCGAACATCGTGCGAAGTCGAGCGCCGGCCCGTCGGTCCTCGTAGAGGGAGAAGCGGTGGAGCGGGCCGGTCCATCCGGCCTGCTCCGCGAGCGCCCGGTGGAACTGGAACTGGAGGATCTCCGCGAGGAAGTAGCGCATGTACGGGACGTTCGAGGGGATGTGCGCCTTCGCCCCCGGATCGAACCCCGATTCGTCGCGGGGGGTGGGGGGCGAGACGCCCTGGTAGGCGCGCCGGAGCTCCCACCAAGAGGCGTTGTAGCGCTCGGGAGGGACCTCGCCGGAGAAGACCCGCCAGCGCCACGTGTCGACGAGGAGGCCGAAGGGCAGGAAGGCGACCTTCTCGAGGGCCCGCCTCAGGAGCCAGCCGGCGTCGTCGGCCTCGGGAGGGACCCGGTCGATGAGGCCGATCCGGGCGAGATACTCGGGGGTCACGGAGAGCCCGATCGTGTCCCCGACGGCCTCGTGGAAGCCGTCGTTGGCGCTGTCCCGGTAGAGGAAGGGCTGTCGCCGGTAGGCCCGCTGGTAGAAGTTGTGGCCGAGCTCGTGGTGCACGACGTAGAACTCCTCGGCGGTGACGTCGATGCACATCTTGATCCGGAGGTCCTCGTCGAAGTCGACGTCCCAGGCGCTCGCGTGGCAGAGGACGTTGCGCTCGGCGGGCTGGACGAACATCGACCGCTCCCAGAACGTCGTCGGGAGGGGATCGAACCCGAGGGAGGTGAAGAAACGCTCCGCGATGCGCACGAGCCCCCGCGCGTCGGTCCCCCTCCGGGCGAGGGCCCCCCCGAGGTCGACCCCGGCGCCACGGTCCGCCGGGGCGAGGAGCGGGAAGATCCCCTCCCAGGACTGCGCCCACATGTTGCCGAGAAGGTGGGCCGGTATCGGGGCGCCCGAGGGGATGAGCTCCGGCCCGTAGCGGTCCCGCAGGCGTCGGCGCGCGAGGGCGTGGAGGCGACGGTAGAGCGGCCGGACCTGGGCCCAGAGGCGCTCGATCTCGCGGACGAACTCCTCCGGACCCATGTCGTAGCGGGAGCGCCACATCGCACCGGTGTCGGCGAAGCCGGCCTCCCGCGCGCCGCGGTTCGCGAGCTCGACGTAGCGGGTGAACTCCGGTCGCATCGGGCGGCCGACCTCGTGCCAGCCGGTCCACAAGGCGCGGAGCTCCGGCTCGTCGCGGTGCTCGGACATGCGGCGCCCGATCGCATTGAGATCGAGCGGCTCCGACGTCCCGGCGAGGGTCACCCGACCCTTGCCGTACCGTCCCCTCATGCTGGCGAGGAGGCGGGCGAGCTCCTCGCCCTCGGCCGGATCGGAGGGAGCGAGCAGGGTCTGGGAGGCCGCGAGGAGGGTGAGGCGGCGCACGGTGGCCGGCGGCAAGGAGGGACCCGAGAGCCGTCCGGCCTCCCGGGCGAACCCCGTCGCGGCCGTCGCGAGCCGCGCGTCGGCCTTCGCCGTCAGGAGCTCGGTGTCGTCGTTGATGTACGTCTCGTACACCCACGCCGCCCGTTGGGCGTCGATCGAGAGCTCGAGGAGCCGTGCCTCCGCGTCCACGAGGAACGCCTCGGCCCCGGACGATGTCGTCGGCATCGCGGGGCGGCAGGCGGCCGCTCCTTCATAACCGACGACCCGTCCGGCCCCTCCGGGTCGGCGTCCGGACTCGGGCGAGGGCCCCCCCGCGCTCCCGCGGGACGGCCCCTTTTATATGGGTGGCCGGGTCGGGGGCGGGGGAATGAGGAGCACCTGTCTCACCGAACCGATGACGAGACACGCGACCAACTGACCCCCACGCTCCGAAAGTCATGCCCGAGAAGACCTCCCTCATCCCCGTCCTCGTGCTCGTCGCGGTGGTCCTCGTCGCCGGCGGGGCGGCGAGCGCCTACATCTACGAGAAGACCCGCCCGTCGGCGCCCGTCCACCCCTTGACCGTCGCGATCGGCGACAACATCACGGTGAACTACATCGGGATCCTCGGATCCGGTCCGGAGCAAGGCAAGGTCTTCGACACGTCGTTGAAGAGCGTCGCGTACGACAACGCGACGTACCCCAAGGCCCTGCAGTTCCACGTTCGGACCCCCGCGAGCGAGTACGCGCCCCTCCCCGTCTGGGTCGGCGCGAGCGCCCCGAACGGGGCGTACAACCTGAACGGGGTCAACTACACCCAGGTCATCCCGGGGTTCTGGCAGGGGCTCGTCGGGCTCGTCGGGAACCAGACCCACGCCATCGTCGTCACGCCCGCCCTCGGCTACCCGGCCGACCCGGCGTGCGTCCGCTCCCTCCCGCTGACCGTCATCGTCCCCCAGTTCGTGACGGTGCCGGGCGGGGTGTTCGAGAAGGAGTTCCCGAGCACGGTGGCGACGACCGGGGCCCAGTTCACGAACACCACCTACGGGTGGACGGTCGACATCCTGAGCGCGAACGCGACCTCGGTCAGCTACGAGAACATGGCGACGCTGGGCGAGACGAGCGACGCGCAGGGCTGGCCGACGCTCGTCACGAACGTGACGTCGACCTCGAACGGCACCGGGTCGATCACCGTCGTCAACGAGCTCTCCGCCGCCGAGGCCGGTCACCTCGCCGGTACGGCCTCGAACGGCCTGTGCACCTCGAGCTCCAACGGGGCGTTCATCGTCACCGCCGTGAACTACACGAGCGGGACGTTCACCGAAGATTTCAACCAGGAGGTCGACGACCAGACGTTGATCTTCGAGGTCACGGTCATCGACATCTTCGTGCCGGTCGCCACCGTCAGCGCGTAGGCGCGCCGGGGGGCTCACCCGCCGAGGGTGATCCGACCGCGCTTCAGGAGCTCTTCGAGCTGGCGATCGACGACCTGACCCTCGGTGACCCCGGCGGCGTTCGCCTGGGCCTCGCGGCGGTACTGCCCGAGGACCTTCCGGGCCTCGTCCCGCCGGCCCTTCGAGCTGCGGACGATGGCGTCGGCCTCCCGCTCCATCGCTTCGATCTCGGCGCCCACGGCCCTCAGGCGGTCCATGGCGGCGCCCCGGGCGTTCGCCTTCTCCCGGATCCGGGCGACGAGGGCGCCGGCCTCCTCGAGCCGGCCGCGCATCGACTGCATCCGTCGGTCGCGTTCCGCCCGCAGACGGGGGAGCTCGTCCTGGGCCGCCTTGAGCTCGGTACGCCGCTGGGCGACGACCGCCTCGAGGGCGCGGAGCTTCGACTCCCGCTCCTCGGTGGCGGAGCGGTCCTTCTCGGCCTCCGCCGCCCTCTTCACGAGGCCGCGGAGCTGGTCGATGAGCGCGTTCTCCTCCGCGAGGGGCAGGGCCGAGGTCTGCTGGCGACGCTCGAGCTCGGCGATCTGCCGACGGATATCCTCCGGGCGCGACGCGGGGCGGCGGGGGTGGAGGGTCTGGAACTCCCGCATCGAGGCGATCGCCTCGTCGAGGCGGACGCGGGCCTCGTCGCGGCCCTTCCGGGCGGCGGCGAGCGCGCTCCCGAGCTCGCGGTACTCGTCGTGGACGCGCTCGACCTCCCGCTCGCCGGGGCGGCGCGCATCGAACAGGCTCTTCTGCTCCTCGGAGAGCCTCCGGACCTCCATCAGGGCGAGCCGCCGCCGCTCGACGAGATCCCGCAGCCGCGTCCGAAGGGTGCGGAGGCGGTCCCGGTCCTTCTCCTCCTCGGCCTCCGCCTCCTCGGAAAGGAACGCCCGGCTCGGCACGGGCGTGGTAGCTCAGCGCCCCGTCAAAAAGGCTCGGGTGCGGCCGGTCCGGCCCCTGCCGGGCTCAGGAGGCGGGAGGGGCTCGGGTGGCGGCCGGAGCGGCCGCTAGGAGCTGGAGCGCGAAGAGGGCGGCCGGCACCGCGGCGTCGATGTTCATGACGGCGAGGGGGGCGCAGGACTGGAGCATCGCCGTCAGGGCCGCCTCGCCCGCGCCGCCCCGGCCATACCCGACCGAGGTGGGGATCCCGACGACGGGGGCGCGCACGAGCCCGGCCACGACGGTCGGGAGCGCGCCCTCTCGCCCGGCGAAGACGAGGTAGACGCTCGGGTGCGCGCGGACGAGCCTCCGGAGCGCCCGTTGGAGCCGGTGGAGCCCCGCCACCCCGACGTCGTCGGCCCGGACGACGCGGACCCCGAGGCTCCCGAGGAGGGCGACCGCCTCCTCGGCGACCGGGAGGTCGGCGGTCCCCGCGGTCAGGACCGCCACGGTGCCCTCCCGCGACGCCCCGTCGATGGGCCCATCGAGGCGGGCGAGGCGATCGCCGGCGAGGAACTCGACGGGCAGGCCACCCCGGACGGCCGCGCGAAGCGCCCGGCGCTGGCGCTCCGTGGGCCGGGAGACGAGCGCGCCGAGGCCCCGGGCGTGGAGCGCTCGGAGGATCGCGATGAGGTGGGTCTCGGTCTTGCCCTCGGCGAGGACGACCTCCGGGGCCCCGGTGCGCGCCGCCCGGTCGCGGTCGTAGCGCGCGACCCCCGGGACCCCGAGCTCCCGGCGGGTCGGGGGGCCCTGCCGCCTCCGGACGCGCGTCACCGAGGTCGGAGGTCCCGATTCTCTTATATCAGGTTCCGCTGACGGGCCACCGGTCGGCCCGCGATGCCGGACTTCTCGCTCACCGAAGAGGACCGCAGCCTGCAGGACCTCGCGCGGAAGTTCGCGAAGGGCGACATGGCCCCTCACGCGGCCGAGTGCGACCGGGCGGGGCGCTTTCCGGAGGAGATCTACCGGAAGGCGTTCGAGCTCGGCCTGATGAACCTCAACGTGCCGACCGAGTACGGCGGGAGCGGGCTCACGCTCCTCCAGCAGTGCGTCATCGTCGAGGAGCTCGCGCACGCCTGCGCCGGGATGACGACCTCGATCATCGCGAACTGCCTCGCCCTCGAGCCGATCCTTCTCGGCGGCTCGGAGGAGCAGAAGCGGGCGATCCTGACGCCGTTCTGCGGGTCCTACCACCTCGCCTCCTTCTGTCTCACCGAGCCCGCCGGAGGAAGCGATGCGGGCGCGATCGCGACGCGCGCGCGCCCCGACGGCGACAGCTACGTGCTGTCCGGGGAGAAGTGCTTCATCACGAACGGCCCCCACGCGAGCCTCTACACCGTCTTCGCCTCCGTCGACCCGGCCCTCAAGCACCGCGGGATCGCGGCGTTCGTCGTCCCGCGCGGAACGCCGGGGGTCGTGCCGGGCCGCGAGGAGGAGAAGATGGGCCACCGGGCCTCCTCGACGAGCACGGTCCGCTTCGAGGAGGCCCGCATCCCGAAGGGGAACCGGCTCGGGGCGGAGGGCGACGGCTTCTCGATCGCGATGAGGACGCTCGACCAGACCCGCACCCCGATCGGGGCGCTCGCGACCGGGATCGCCCAGGCGGCGATCGACCACGCGGCCGCCTACTCGCTCAAGCGCCAGACGTTCGGCAAGCCGATCGCCGAGCACCAGGCGATCCAGTTCAAGCTCGCCGACATGGCGATGAAGGTCGCGGCGTCGCGGCTCCTCACCTGGCAGTCGGCCTGGACGATCGATCGCGGCGAGCGCGGGACGCTCGAGTCGTCGATGGCGAAGTGCTTCGCCTCCGACAGCGCCATGCGCGTCGCCGACGAGGCGATCCAGATCTTCGGCGGGTACGGGTACATGAAGGACTACCCGGTCGAGAAGCTTCTGCGCGACGCGAAGCTCGCCCAGATCTACGAGGGGGCGAACGAGATCCAGCGGATCGTCATCGCGAAGCAGCTCCTCAAGGCCTACGAATAGGGGTCCGGCCCCGCCTCCGTCGATGGAGATCGTCGTCCTCGTCAAGGCGGTCCCCGAGGGCGAAGCACGCCTACGGCCCGACGTGACCGGGACGGAGGTCGATCCGGAGGGCGTGAGGTTCGTGCTCGCCGGCTACGACGAGTCGGCCGTCGAAGAGGCCCTCCTCCTGAAGGAGGCGAACCCGGGGAGCTCGGTCCACGCGATCTCCCTCGGGCCCGCCGCGCGCGCGGAGGAGGTGCTCCGGGCGACGCTCGCCCTCGGCGCGGATCGCGCCACGGCCGTCGAGGCGCCGGAGGGGATCTCGCACGACCCCCTGCTCGTCGCTCGGGCCCTCGCTCTCGCCGTCGGACGCGGGCCCTGCGACCTGCTCCTTCTCGGCAAGCAGTCCTCCGATTCGCAGTCCGGGGTGCTGCCCGCGCTCCTCGGCGCGCTGCTCGGGCGCCCCGACCTCGCCCCGGTCGTCGGGCTCCGGTTCGACGCCGCCGCCGGCCGCTTCGAGGCGAGGATCTCCGGAGAGGCCGGCGAGACGACCGTCGCGGCGCCGGCCCCGATCGTCGTCGGCCTCCAGCAGGCCGCGAACGACCCCCGGACGGCGAAGCTCCCGATGATCCTCCGGTCGCGGAAGGCGCCGATCGGCCGGATACCGAAGGCGGAGGTCGAGGCGGCGCTCGCCGCCGCCGGCGGCCGTCGGGCGGTCGCTCCGACGGCGTTCCGCCTGCCGCCGCCGAGGACGGGGGCGCGCCTCATCGACTACACGACGCCGGAGGAGGCCGCCGAGAAGCTCGTTCGGATCCTCGGCGAGGAGGCGAAGGTCCTCCCGTGACGACCGTCCTCGTCCCTCTCGAGCTCCTGGGACCCGGGATCGCGCCGAGCTCGCGGGAAGCCCTCGGCGTCGCCCGCGCCCTCGCCGGCGCGGGTGGCCACGTCGTCGCGCTCGCCCCGTCCGGCGCCCCGCCGACCGAGGTCCCGGGAGCGCCCGAGCTCGTGGTCGTCGAGCTTTCCGAGGGCTTCGCCCGGGCCGCGCTCTTCGCGAGCGCGGCGGCCCAGTTGGCGAAGGAGCTGTCCGCGGATCTCGTTCTCCTCGCCGGTACCGTCGAGGGACGGGCGACCGCCGCGCGCGTCGCCGCGGAATGGGACGCCGGCCTCGCCAGTACCGTCACGGACCTCGCCGCCGCGAGCGGCGGATGGCGGGCGACCCGGCCGGTCCTCGCAGGGCGGGCGACGGAGGAGCTCCTCCTCCCCGGACCCCGCAGCGTCGTCGCGCTGCGACCGCGCTCCTTCCCGACGCCGCCGCCCGGG
>JASHUV010000096.1 GCA_030039825.1 Thermoplasmata archaeon | reverse complement strand
GTGCTGAACGGCGCGACCACGACGAGGCTGCCGCCCACGAAGAGCAGGGCGTAGTTGTAGAATCCGACGCTCGCCAGGCTCGCGATCGACGCGAGGACGAGCCGGTCTACGTAGGTGGCGCTCGTCGTGATGAGGGTCGAGGCGAGGATCGGGAAGGAGTAGACGAGAACGGTCCGGTAGAGCGGGCCGCCGGGGAGCGCGCTCGGGGCGTCCGCCCGGCTCCCGGCCGGGGGATCGCCGGCGTCTCGCTCGCCCAGCATGGCGCCGAGGTAGAGGAGGCAGCCGAGCGCGGCGCCGAGGGTCCACCCGGCGACGATCGAGCGGACGCCGGGCCATAGGGTGAGGAAGAGCGCCGCGCCGCCGTAGGTGGCCGTATACGCCACGATCGAACGGGCGGCGTACAGGGCGAAGCGTTGCAGCCCGAGGACCACGCCCTGGAGGATCGCCATGGCCGTGGCGAGGCCGGTGTACAGCCCGAGGAACTCGATCGTCGGCGCGTACGCGGCGGAGCGGAAGAGGAAGGAGGCGAGCGCCCCCGACAGCGCCACGGTCATGCCGAATCCCACGACGGCGAGCGCCGCGGAGGCGGCGACCGAGCTCCGGAGGAGGAGGCGGATCATCGCGGGCTCCTTTCGACCGCGGTAGAAGGACAGGAAGTGCTGGAAGCCGGATCCGAGTCCGAGGGCGACGGACGTCGACACGATCGTGCCGATCGCCTGGAGCACGACGACCGCCCCGAGCTCGGTCGGAGGGAGGACCCGCGCGAGGAACAGGTAGAAGAGCGCGCCGGCCAGGAAGAAGTAGATCGCGCTCACGTAGACCCAGTGAACGGCGGTGCGCCCCGTCGCCGCTGACACCGTTCGCCCGACCGACACGCGCGTTACCGCTCCATCCGGCCGCCGTTCAGGGCGGCCCCAGAGGGCGGGCCACCGCACCCCCGTTCATGAGGTGGCGATACGAACGGTTCCCTCGCGCGCTCGGATGCCACGTCCCGCGGGGGAGTTCGGAATCCCGGGACTCGAGCGCGCGCCCTCTCCCGAGGGGGGGGATGCTCCCTCCGGGATGCGGCGCGTCGGCGACCTCTCCGTCGAGGAGGGACCGGCTCTCGTCCGCTCGGTGAGGCGCTCGAACGACCCGACCGTCGTCCAGCGCGCGATGATCGCCCTCCCCTCCCTCGAAGGTTTCTCCTGGAGGAGGATCGCGGGATTCTTCCTCGGGAGCGACGACGGGATCCCACGGGTGGGCCCGAACTACGGTGCATTCGGCCGAGGCACCTCGACCGAGTTCCGGCGACGTGCAAGCGGCCTTTCGCCAAGACCAGCTGCGCCCGATCCGTTCGGCAACGATGGGGAGCTCAGGGGTAACCGGGACGATCCGGTCCGGCGAATCGAGGCTCGGCCAACGAGGCCGACCGTCGCCGTCGGTGCTCGGCGGCAGGCCATCGACGGGCCAGTGGGGCGACGGCGTAGGTGGGAAATTCGTGAGGCTCACCGGCCTCGTGTCAAGGTATTTATCGGACCCTCCGGGTGAACCGCCGATGGTGTTCCTATGGCGTGTAGCGCGAGGTCTGGCTCGCCGGCGCCTACGGACGGTGGGCGTGGCGATCGTCATTGGTCTCGTGGTCGGAGGCTTCCTCGTTTTCAGTGAGATCGGCCAGGAGATCTCGCAGAACCTGACCGACACGGGCGCAAGTTTGACCGACCTCGCCCTGGTCACCAACTCCGCAAGCATTGCCGAGGCCATGACGAGTCCGGCGTTGGTCTCGGAGATCCAGTCCGTCCCTGGGGTGCTCTCGGTCCAACGGGCCGCGATCGTGCTCGCGGCTCCCAACCCTCCCGAGGAGGCGATCGACGTCACCGCGGCGGGAACGATCTTGAGCTTCACCTGCGTTCAGAACATGTACGCCGGATGCCCGATCTCGATCACGAGCGGACGGGACCTTACCCCGGACGATCAGTATAGTCATGTCGCGCTTCAGACCCAAAGCTACGCGTCGACCCATGGGCTTTCCGTCGGCAGTTCCGTCGATGTAGATGGGACGGGGTTCACCATCGTCGGGCTGTACTCGACGGGCGGGAGCGGGGACAGCCTCGGGACGCTCATCATGCCGTATCCGGCCGCCCCGGCGGGATTGGGCATCACCGGTCCGAGCCGCGTCTACGTCACCATTCAGAGCTCGTCAAGCCTGTCGGGCGTGGTGGCGAGTTTGCAGTCCAAGCTCGGGTCAAGCTACACGGTCCAGGGACTGTCCAGCATCGCGGGCACGGCGCAACAGTCTCTATCGGACGTGGCGTCCAGCGCCCAGTTCGAGGCCTACCTGGCCCTTGCCGGTGGTGCCGTCGTGATGACGGTCGTCATGGTCCTCGTGACCTCTCCGCGGGTCCGCGAGGTCGGGCTGCTCAAGGCCTTGGGGTTCACTCGGGGGCGAATCGCCGGTCAAGTCACGCTCGAGTCCCTGCTGTGGTCGACCCTCGGGCTCCCGTTCGGGCTTGCCATGAGCATCGGGCTCGGTCCCTTCCTCTCGCAGCTCATACTCGGGTCCGCCGCCTCATCGGGAGCTTTGGTCAACAATCAGGATGCGACCAACCCGCTGGCCTCGGTGTCGTTCGGCCTGACGTGGAACGTGGTCCTGTTGGGGGTCCTCGTTACGGTCTCCATCGCGATCATGGGCGCGCTCTACCCCGTGATCCGTTCCATTCGGATGCGACCGGCGGAAGCGCTGCGGCAGGTCTGAGCTCGATGTCGCAGTTTATCATCGACCTGGACGGCGTGCACCACGAATACGCCTCGCACGGGTCGTCGAGAGGCGTCACCGCGTTGGATGATGTTCACCTCAAGGTCCCCTACGGAACCTCAGTCGCCATCTTGGGCGAAAGTGGGAGCGGCAAGACCACCCTCTTGAATATCCTCGGTGGACTCGAACGGGCGAGCTCGGGTCAAGTGATCGTCGACGGTAACGATCTTCAGACCATGTCGGACCTGGCCCTTTCCCGTTTTCGCGCCCGGAGGGTGGGATTCGTCTTTCAGGACTTCCACCTCATCGCCGATCTCACGGCCCACGAGAACGTCGCCCTGCCGATGGACGCCTTCCCGACGAGGTCGACGGCAGAGCGAAAGACTCGTGCGTTCGAGCTACTTCGAGCGGTCCACCTGGAAGATCGGTCGACGCACGATCCCCAGCACTTGAGCGGGGGGGAGCGGCAGCGCGTCGCGATCGCCCGAGCTCTCGCCAATTGTCCGGCCCTCCTGCTCGCGGACGAACCGACCGGGAATCTCGACAAGCGCCACCGAGGGGCCATCCTGGACCTGCTTCTCCGAGTTTCC
>JASHUV010000095.1 GCA_030039825.1 Thermoplasmata archaeon | reverse complement strand
TCGACCACGGGGGCAACATCATCGACACCGCGTCGCTCGCGGCGCTCGGCGCGCTCGCCCACACGACGATGCCGAACGTCCGGTTCGAGGTCGGCCCGGCCGACACGCCGCTCGACATCCGGCACTTCCCGGTCGAATGCACCTTCGCGCGCCTCGGCGAGGCCATCGTGGTCGACCCAACGGTCGAGGAGGAGCAGGCGGCGAACGGCCGACTCACGATCGCCACCGACGAGGCCGGGAACGTCGTCGCGATGCAGAAGGGGCTCATCGGGGCGTTCTCCCCCGAAGACGTTAAGTCGCTCGTCGACCGCGCCTTCGCCCACGGGGACCGGCTCCGGTCCCTCGCCCGGACCGCGTAGATGAGCAAGCGCACGAAGAAGGTCGGCAACACCGGCTGGATGGGGCCCCGCTACGGGATCCGCATCCGGCGGCGGGTCCTCGAGATCGACCGGGCCCGGCTCGCCGACGCCCCCTGCCCGAAGTGCGCGACGGTCACCGTCGCGCGCGTGGCGAGCGGCGTCTTCGAGTGCCACCGCTGCGGGACGCGCTTCGCCTCCGGCGCCTACCTCTACACCCCGGCGCCGCCGATCACCCGCTCCGAGAAGGACGAGGGGACGCCCGGGGCCGGGACGGCGCCGGCGCGCCGGTCGTAGGGGCTTAAGGATCGCATGTTCCGTTGCATCCGGTGCGGGGAAGCCCTCCCGAGCGACGCCAACCTCTTCGGCGTGCGCTGCGACAATTGCGGCGGGAAGATCTTCACGAAGGAGCACCCCAACGTGAAGAAGGTCCTGAAGGCCCGCTAGACCCCCGGCCCGATCTCGAGCGGGCCCGCGCCGTCGCTCGCCCGGACCCGGACCGTCACGCCCCGCGCCTTGAGGAGCTGCTCGTAGCGCGACGGCGCCTGCTCGGTGTGCACGGGAACGATCGTCCGCGGTGCGACGCGGGCGATGAGCTCGACGAGCTCCGCCTCGGTCGCGTGCCCGCTCGCGTGGTGGCCGACGTCCTCCGGGTGCTGGAACGTCAGGCCCCGTCCGTTCGGTCCCTCGTGGCGGAAGCCGACCTTCCGCATCCCCGCCCACGTGATCCACGCCTCGAGCCGCTGGAAGTCGAACTCCTGCTCCTCGCCGTGGGCCTCGCTCGAGGAGTAGATCCAGAGCCCGCCCGCGGTCGCCCCCTCGCGCTTGAGGTCGACGAGATCGTTGCAGTCGAAGAAGCTGAAGCAGAGCAGGTGGGCCCCGGGTCGGCGCGCGATGTCCTTCGGATTGAGGAAGGCGTCCGGGTGCCGGTCGAGGACGCGGGCGAGCCACGGGCGGGGAAAGCCGGTCGAGGGCTCCTCGAGGATCCGCATCCCGCCCGGCCCGAGGTCCACCTCGACCGACGGGTCCGCCGCGTGCAGCATGTCGAGGAGGAAGGCATCCTTCGGCGTCAGCACCAGGGAGCGCCCGGTCGCCGAGGCGATCCGGCGGAACCTCCGCAGGCGCTCGATGTTCCGGGGGCCGAAGTCGGCGACCACGAGGCGTCCGGCCTCGCCGGCGACATCGCGCCGGCAGAGCCGCTCGACGTCGTCCTCGCTCGTCGTCGGCTGGGCCGTCGTGTCGCCGGGGGGGCGCAGGCGCGTGCCCTCCACGATCAGCACCTCGGGGTGGCGGGCCTCCAGCATCGCCACGAAGCCCTCCGTCTCCCGCCCGCGCGACCCGTGGAAGCGCACGTCCCCCGTGTACGCCACGGCCCCCCCGTCGGTCTCGAGGAGGAATCCGGCCGCCCCGTAGACCGAATGGTCGACCTCGTGGGCGTGCACGGAAAGCCCGTCGATCCTCGGCCCGGCGGGAACCGGGTCGACCGGCTCGAACTCGGTCCGGCCGCCGTACGGGGAGCGGCGCAGGGCGTCGCGGAGCGGACCCGGGAGCTCGCCGAGGACCCGGAAGGTCCGCGCGCGCTTCGGGGCGGCCCGGTCGGCCTCGAGCCGGCGGCCGGAGAGCGAGTCCCCCGGCCGCCCGCCGTCGTCGGCGGGGGCGCGGGCCCCGTAGTAGGTGATCTCGCTCGGGAGATCGGTCCCGGTCCCCTCCTGCCAGGCCCTCAGGAGCGCGACGGTCGTCGGCGACGCGACGATGGGGATCGCCGGATCGAGGAAGGCGATGGCGCCGGCATGGTCGAGGTGACCGTGGGTGAGAAGGACCGCCGTCGGCCGCTCGCCCTCCCAGGCGTCGTCGAGGTCGGGAAAGTCGTACGGCGGGAAGAGGTCCCGCCGGTACCACCCCTTCCGGGCCGGCAGGAGGCCCATCTCGAGCCAGTCGGTGAGGCCCCGCGCGGCGCGCGGCTTCAGGTACTCCTCGTAGTACCGGCCCATCTGACGGAAGTTCGTCCCGAAGTCGAGGAGGAGCCGCGTCTCGTCCTGCTCGACGAGGATCTTCGTCCCCCCGATCGAACGGGCCCCGTCGAAGACCGTCAGTCGGCTGCCGCCGCGACCCAGTGTCGCCGCCCCCCCGCGTCCTCCGCGACCGCGCGAGGGCGGCCCGCCTTTTGTATCCGTTGCCCGTCCCACCCCGGTCGATGCCGTCCGCCCGCGTGCCGACGGGGGTCCGGTCGCTCGACGCCCTGCTGGGCGGCGGGCTCGAACCGGACGGCCTCACCGAGCTCTACGGGGAGGGCGGGAGCGGGAAGACGCTCCTCTGCCTCGCCGTCACCGTCCGGATCGCCCTCGCGGGGCGATGGGTCGTCTACGTGGACACGGAGGGCGTGAGCGTCGACCGTCTCGAGGCGATGGCCGGCGAGCGCCTCACCGAGGTGCTCGACCACCTGCTCCTCGCGACCCCGAAGGACCTCGCGGCCCAGGGCCGCGCCGTCGCGACGGCCGGCGCGCTCGCGCGCGACGCGGGCCGCCCGGTCGGGCTCATCGTGCTCGACTCGGCGACGTTCTACTACCGCCTCGCGCTCTCGAGCCCGGAGGAGGACGCCGGTCGTCTCGCGCTCGTCCGGGAGCTCGCCGAGCTCATGGCGACCTCGCGGGCGGTCGGCGTCCCGGTGCTGTTCACGAACCAGGTGTGGCGGCGCCCGTCCGACGGTTCCCTCGAACCGCTCGGGGGATCGTTCGTGAACCACGCCGCGAAGACGATCCTGCGCCTCGATCGCCTCGAGGGGGCCCGCCGGCGGGCCCTCCTCGTCAAGCACCGCGCCCTTGCGGAGGCGAGCGCGGAGTTCCGGATCACCCCGACGGGGCTCACGTAGGGACGGGGACGGGCGCCTCGCCGACGTGAGCGAGGAAGCTGGGGCGCGCCGCCGCCGACCAGGTGGCGACGAGAAGGGTACGGGGCCGGGGCGCCGGGCGCTCCCGGTCGCCCATCTCCCGGCGGATCTCCGCCACGATCTCGCGGTGCACGTCCTCCGGGACGGAGATGAACCCCCCGAAGGAGCGGTGGTCCTCCCACGACCGCATCCGGTCCGGGTCCGGTGGGACCTCGACGCGCCGGACCGCCGTGGGTGGGCACGCGGCGATGAGGCGCTCGCCGTTCTCCCAGTAGCGGGGCCTCGGGGGGAGCTCGATCCCCCGCGCCGCGGCGAGCTCCCGGTACCGGCGGCGGAAGGTCTGGCGGCGCTCCCCGTGGCCGTGCTGGGGAACGACGGCGACGACCCGCTCGCGGGCGACCCGCGTGAGCTCGGCGATCGCCCGGAAGGGGTCGGGGAGGAGCTGGAGCACGTGGACGATCAGCGCGGCGTCGAACGTCCCGTCCGCGAACGGCAGGCGGTTGAGGTCGGCCCGGACGAGGCGCGCGATCCCCTTCTCCCGCGCGCGCCGCATCATCTCCGTCGAGATGTCGATCCCCGTCACGGGGAGGCCGCGGGCGGTCAGAGGAAGCGCGTAGCGACCCGTGCCGACGCCGGCCTCGAGGAGGTCGGCGGGTCCCTCGAGGGCGGCGACGACGGCGTCGAGCTCGGCCTCGCTCGGCGGATGCCGGGTGGCATCGTAGACGGGGGCCACAAGATCGAACTCCGGCATCGCCTCCCTCCGTTCCGATGGCGCCGAGACGGGAGGGCTATTTGACGGGCGGTCCCG
>JASHUV010000094.1 GCA_030039825.1 Thermoplasmata archaeon | reverse complement strand
CCAACCCAAGGCGCTCTACGTCGACAACGGGAGTTGCTTCGTCTCCAAGGAGTTCCGAGCGTACTGCGCAGCTCGGGGTATCTCGGTGATCTACGGGAGGCCCTACAACCCCCGAGGTCGAGGGAAGCTCGAGAGGTTCCACGGAATCCTCACCCAGGAGCTCGTCGGGAGGGTTCGCTTCCGATCGCTCAGCCACTTCCGCCACGAGCTCTACGACTGGCGGGGGCGATACAACCGGACCCGGCTGCACGGAGGGATCGGCTGGTCCACCCCGCACGAAGCCTACCACGACCCGAAGTTGATGAGCAAGAAGAGGCTCAGGAGCCGCTGAGGGCGGCAAGATCTCCTGACAGTTCAACCGGCAACATGTCCTGATACACTACAGCTAACTCTTGTGTAGCCTCTTTTGGGGTCGTCATAGGGAAATGGTGAGCCTTTCCCTAGGCAACGCGGCCAACCTCATGGGGTAGAAGCGGAACGATAGGGTATCCCCTAGGGTGAACCGAAAATGGCATTCGAGCTTGGACCCACGTATTTTCTCCTGCTCAGCCGCCTCGCCCAGCGAAATTGACGCAGTCGCTGTCCTCGGGAGTGACGTACACAATTCCGTCCCAAAATTCCTTCCGTGAAATTGCGAAATGCGCGAGGAACGCGGCTTCCTTCCTCCAATCTGCCCGCATCGCGACCGAGCATTCCGGGGCGAGGGCGGCTAGAGCGCGGGCGGCCTTCAATCGGTTGCGGGTGTTTTGGAGATCCCGCGCGACGGCTCGTTCGTCCTCCTCCCTCGAATCATCCGGTAGGCCGCTCGCGATATCCCGCAGGCTTCGTCTCCTCTGCGAAAGCTGACTTTCAACCAGAACTAATTCCGGGAGCGCGACGCGCGCCCGCTGGTCGGACCTAGCCGGGCCGGCCCTTCCCGGGGCCCGGGGCCTTTCCTTCGGAGAAGCCGCACTTCCCGCAGGAGCGCCGGTTCCCGTGCTCCGCGAGGAAGATGCCGGGGCCGCAGTTCGGGCAGCTCTTGTGCGAGCGCCCGAGGGTGCCGCCCTGGGTCGTGTAGAGACCGGTGCGCGCCTTCCCCATCGGGATCACGCCTTCTTCGGGGCCTCGGCGGCGGCCGACGCCGGGGCGCTCGGGCCCGCCTCGGCCGGGGGCTTGTCGGAGGCCTTCTCCTTGAGGCCGTTCCGGACGAGGATGTGCTCACGGACGGTCACGTCGACGGCATCCTTCGTTTCGTAGGCGATCGCGAGCCCGCGGGTCCGGGCGATGCCGAAGTCGGCGGCCATCTTCTCGACGATGAGGCGCTCCTTCGGGACCTTGAGGAGCTTCGCGAGCTCCTGGCGGACGCTCGGGCGGGTCGGCGAGGCCGCCGACGGGTGCGCGACCTCGAACAGGTACTCGACCCGGTGGAGGAGCGGGTTCTTGCGCTCCTCGGTGATCCTAATCTCCAAGGTCGACCTTCCTGAGTTCCATCTGAGCGATGAGCGCTCGCACGTGCTCCTTCGCGATCGCGTCGACGGCCACGAAGGAGACCCCCTCACCCGGGATGCCGTATATAACGGTCGCCCCGGCGGGGAGGGACTCCACGAGCGCGAGGGCCCCGAGGTCCTCCTCCCCGTCGACCTCGATGAGCCCGCCGCCGTCCTTCAGGAGCTCCTTCACGGCCCGTCGGAGCCGCTCGGTCAGGAGGCCCGCCGGGTTGACCACGCGCCGTCGGCCCCGGGCCGCGAGCGGGGCGAAGATCGACGGATCGATCTCCTCGTGGCGCTGGGTCTTGTGGTCGACGATGCCGATGATCGGGAGGTTGCCGACGGAGATCGCGAGCTCCGTGACCTTGTCGCCGCAGGACGCGAACGGACCCAGGTGCTCGATCCGTCGCCGGGCCTCCGGCCCGGCGTAGACCGGGCCGTACCGGCGGCCCAGCGAGGGCCTCAGCGAATCCGGAACGGCCCAGACGCGCTCTTCACTTGACCCGGAGCGCGTACCGGCCGCTCGCATGGATCCCCATCTTCCGGGCGATCTCGGACTTGTCGGGGTCGATCACGACGAGGTAGCCCTGGCACTCCCGCGAGACCTCGCCGCCGCACCTCGGGCACTTCGCCTGGTCGGTGATGAACCGGCAGTTGCGGCACGCCTTGAGGCTGATCATGCCGCCTTCTCCGCGGGCGCCGCCGCGCTCGGTAGGGGCTTGTCGGCCGCCGGGGCGGGCGCCGCGGCGGGCTTCGCCGCCGGACGGACGACGGTCTTGCCGCTCGGCGGGCGCTTGGGCCCGCTCTTCGGCTCGGTCTTCTTGTGGGCCTCGGCGATCCACTCGAGCCGCCCGAGGCCGGGCTGGCGCATCGTGAGCCCGATCCGGCTGTCCCTCGGGGAGATCTCGGACAGGGAGAGCGAGACGACCCGGGCGCGGACCTTGTAGCCGACCTTGAGGTCGCGCTTGGTCTCCGTCCCGATGACCCGCTGGTTGTGCTCGTCGATGTTGACGCGGTCGTCCATGATCTGCGAGACGTGGAGCAGCCCGTCGAGCGGGCCGAACCGGACGAACGCCCCGAACTTCCGGATCTCGACGATCGAGCCCTCGACGACCTCCTGGATCTCCGGGCGGAACATGAGGGCCTGGTACTCGACCTCCTGGTAGACGCCGCCGTCGCCGTGGATGATGTGACCCTCGCCGATGGGCGTCACCGCCTGGATCATGACCGTGAGGTTCTGCCCGTCGACGAGCTTCCCCTCGAACTGCTGCTGGGCGAGCTCCGTCAGGACGGAGTCGAGCTGGGGCCCGAGCCGGGCCGGCGGGATGCGGACGACGTCCCTGCGGTGATCGATGAGATACACGGGGCCGCGCGAGCGGGGGGCCTTATTTTATAATTGCGTTCCGGGAACGCCGCCTCGCCCCCCCGTCTCCTCGAACGCGGGCCAGGTCCGGGATCAGAGGGCGCCCGGGGCCCCGAGGAAGTGGCCGATCAGGAACCCGGCGAAGCCCGCGCCGAGCCCGATGACGAGCATCTTGAGCCCGTTCTGCCAGACCGAGGAACTGGTCGTCCGGGCCTCGAACCATCCGATCACGAACAGGACGACCGCGCTCAGGAGGACCGCGGCGACGACCGCCAGGTGGAGGTCCGAGCCGAGGACGAGGAACGGGACCAGAGGAACGAGCGAGCCCGCGATGGTCGCCATGAGCACGAGGAGCCCGCTGTTCCGAGGCTCGTCCGCGTCGACGGGCTGGAGGCGGAGCTCGAACGCCATCATGAACTCGAGCATCGCCTTCGCGTTCCCGCAGAGGTCGGCGAGCATCCGCTCGAGGGTCGCACCGGTGTACCCCCACCCGACGAGCACCTCGCGGACCTCGTTCCGCTCGATGTCGGGGACCTCGCGCATCTCCCTCATCTCCCGCGCCTCCTCCCCCAGGTAGAAGCGCCGGCGGGCCGCGGTGGAGGTGTACGCCACGGCCCCCATGGAGATCGACTCGGCGCCGAGCGCGGCGAGGGCCGCGATCAGGATGAGCCGGAGGTTCGTCGAAGCGGCCGCGACGCCGAGGAGGATCCCGAGGACATTGACGAGGCCGTCCTGGCTCCCGAGGATGAAATCGGAGAGGAACGTCCGGTGCGGGTGGGCCTCGAGCCCGACCCGATGGGCGGCCATCGTGGGTCGGAGGGGGCCCGAGGGAAAAGCGTGCCGGCCGGGCGCGCGCTGCCCTACGGCCCGGGCCGAGGGATGCCGAGGGCCTGGTCGGTGATGGCGATCGACCGTGCCGCGTCGGGCGCGAGGCCGAGGACCGCGCGCACGGCGTCGACGTTCTCCGGCACGACGATCGACTCCTGGTGGATCGCCTGGAAGAAGTAGAGGTCCCGGCCCTCGAGCCGGATCCCCTGCTCCCAGAGGACGTTCTCCGGGACGTCGGGCCGGCCGCCCGGGCTCCGGTCGCG
>JASHUV010000093.1 GCA_030039825.1 Thermoplasmata archaeon | reverse complement strand
AGGCCGTCGGGGTCATGCCGGTGACGAGGACGAGCGATCCGAGGGAGCCGGTCGGGCGCGTCGGAACGAGTTCGGGGGCGATCTTCGCCACGGAGCGGCCGTAGGGGTACCAGGCCCCATCGGGGACGCCGAGCTCCTCCGCGATCTCGCGGATGGGACGGATCGCCACGGTCGCCGGTCGCGAGGCCGTCGGACCTTAAACGGTCAAGGGGGCGGCGGAGGGGGCGGCAGGTACGGGAGCGCCGGCGGAGGGGGAGGCGGCGGGGCGGGGGAGCTCGGCACGGTGTAGTCGTACATGCCCGGCTGGCGCATCCGGGCCTCGTGCGCGCGGACCCGCCCGACGGCCTTGACGTACGAGACGATCACGACGATCACCATGGCGACCGCGACGATCACGAGCGAGTACCCGAGCGCGTAGCCACCGACGCTCGCGAACCCGCCGAGCGTCGACGCCGCCATCTGGGCGTTGAACTCCGTCACGTTGCCGTCGAGGCTCGCGGTCCCGTAGAGGGCGATCGCGTCGCCGGAGTCGTACCACTCCTCCTGCGCGTCGGATTCCGCGGGACTGCGGACCGCGTTGTCCGCGATGAGGCCGCCCACCTCGACCCAGACCGAGCGGTTGCCCTGGTTGAGCCAGAAGCCGTTCCCGCTCCAGCTCCAATAGCCGCTCTTCCCGGTGGAGACCCAGTGCGCCCACAGGACGGGCGAGTCGGTGCTCGAGATGATCCCGACGATCCGGGCCTCCGTCCCGGGGTGGAGATCGCCGAGGGCGACGACCGGCGTGTCCTGCGCCGCCTGCTGAGCGTCCGCCGCGTCGACGCCGGCCACCCCGAGCCCCCCGAAGACGATCGCCGCGAAGAGCGCGAGGACCATGACCCCGCCGAGGAGCGCCGGGGCGATGCGGGCGCGGCAGAACGGGCAGGCCCGGAGCGACCGGTTCGGGGCCGCACCGACCGCGCACTTGTTGCAGACGAACAATCGGTCCCGGTCGCACCAGAGGGCCGAGACCGGCGAGTGGGTCCAGAACTTCCGGCCGCACTTCGCGCAGTCCATCGCCCCCCGGCAGGGCGGCGCCGTCCAAAGACCTTCGGGCGCTCCGGACCCCGCGGGGCCGACATGGAACTGACGGGGCCTCCGGGGAGGCGGGAGGTGTAACGGTTCCGGCGAAAGGATTTCGTACCGGGGGAGGCCTTCTCCTCCTCCGGGGGAACCCGGAGTGCCCGCGCCGTCCGACGCCGCGCCGCCGCCGACCGCCCGGCCGGGCCCGGCGAGGGGCGCGCCGGACCTCGTCGACCAGCTCGCCGGCTTCCTCGATCAGGCCGACCCGAAGATCATCCTCGTCAAGGGCCCGCCCGGGAGCGGAAAGAGCACCTTCATCCGGTCGTTCGCCGGACGCCTCGATCGCCCCTATCTCGTCCTGCTCTACCGCTTCCTCACCCCCGCGCCGGGGGCGACCGCGCCCGCGGGGGTCTCCTTCCTGATGATCGATCCGGAGGGACGCTTCCTACCGGAGGCCGCGCCCGCCTCGCCGCCCGGCGGGGCGCCGGCGGCCGACGCCACGGCGGAGCTCACCGAGGCGATCGGGCGCATGGCCCGCGCCGGCCGGGGATGCCTGATCATCGACTCCTGGGACCGGTCGACCGAGACGTGGGCCCGCTCGAGGGGGAGCGCCGTGCGCGAACGGCCGATCCTCTCCGGGTCCGTGCCGCTCACGCCCGAAAGGATCTCCGAGCTCCCGGTCCCGACCGTCATGGCGATGGTCGGGGGTCTCGGGATGCGCGAGGAGTCGATGGCCGACGGGATCATCGAGTTCACGACGGAGACCTGGGACGGGCCGACCCTGCGCGTCGTCGCCATCACGAAGATGCGGGGCGAGATGACGCTCGATCCCCGTTACCTCTACTCGCTGGAGGGCGGGGAGTTCCGGTGCCGGACGCACAGCATCCCGGGGTTCGTGCCGCCGACGGCCGCGCCCGACCCCGACCCGCTGCCCGACCCGTCGAGCCTCTGGCCGGGATCGGCGGCGTTCGCCGGGGCGTTCGGCCGGCTCAAGACCCATGCCCTCACCGGGATCGAGATCCCCGAGTCGTCGCCGGGCGCCCTCCCCGAGGTCTTCAGCCTCCCCCTCGCGGCCCACACGCTGCGCAGCGGGGGACGGGTCCTCTGGGTCCCCCCGACCTCGACGACCCCGGCGCACCTCCTCGCCCGGCTCGAGAGGTACGCCCCGATGGACTTCCTCCGGGAGCGCTTCCGCATCCTCTCCGCGAGCGGTCTCGACCCGTCGGTCGGGGACCTCAAGTCGATCCTCCTGACGGTCCGGACCGAGGTGGGCGAAGGCCGTGACCTTCGACCCGCCACCGCGCAGGCCGTCGCGCCGGCGTTCCCGGAGGGGTTCCGCTTCCTCAAGGCGACGGAGCCCGGACGGCCGGCGCTCTTCATCCTGCATCTCGACGGGCTCCGGGCCCTCGCGAAGGTGAGCGGGGCGCCGTACGACCCGGCGACGTTCCCCCTCCTCGTCTCGACCTACGTGCGCCTCCCGGGGTTCCACGGCTTCGGGATCGGCGAGGCGAAGGACCCGTTCACCGCCGCCATGCTCTCCTCGCTCGGCACCTACTTGCGCGTCGTCGAGCGCCACGGGCGGATCCTCACCTACGGGGTCCGGCCTTCGACCCCCGGCTACATGCTCGACTGGGTCGACGGGGACGACCGCTACCGCCTCGTCCGCGTCAGCGCCTGAATCGGGGACCGACCGAGCGGGCCCCCGGGGGTCCCCGACCGTCCCGGCGCCCCCCCGGGGGGGTCCGTTAAAGTAAATCGCACCGACCCTTAAGCCCCGCCCCGCCCCCTGGGCGGACGGCGTATGCGCGCCCGCCTACCGATCCTCATCGGGACCCTCCTCGCGCTCCTCCTGCTCGCGTCGCTGCCGGCGATGGTCGGTCCGCCGGCCGCCCGCCCGGCGGCACCGGGCCGGGCCGAGGCGTCGCCGGCGGTCGTTCTCACGGCGGCCGGGGTCCTGGTCCCGGAGGCCGCGACGTACCCCGTGGTCTTCACCGAGTCGAACCTGCCGACCGGCGCCCTCTGGTCCGTGACGTTCAACGGGAGCCTCGCCTCCGCCGACGCCCCCGCGGCGATCACCTTCGGGTCGGTGAACGGGTCGTTCACCTACCAGGTCGGCGGGGTCGCCGGTTGGCGGGCGGACCAGTACCAGGGCGCCCTCACGGTGAACGGGAGCACGATCGTCACGTCGGTCTCCTGGGTCCGGGTGCTCTACCCGCTCACCTTCACGGAGACCGGACTGCCGGCCGGCCACGGCTGGTCGGTCACGGTCGCCGGCAACGAGAACACGACCGCCGGCGCGAGCCTCGTCTTCGAGCAGCCGAACGGCACCTATCCCTACCACATCGGGCTCGTCGGCGGCTACCATACCCCGGTCTACAACGGGAACCTCACGGTCCAGGGGAAGGGGGTCGAGCTCCCGGTGCCCTGGTCCGCCTCGGTGTACCTCGTCACGTTCACGTCCACGAACCTCTCCGCGGGCCTCCTCTGGTCGGTCGAGCTCAACGGGACCCTCAACAGCAGCTACGCCGCGTCGATCGCCTTCGTCGTCCCGAACGGGACCTACGCCTACCTGATCGGCTACGTCCCGGGATGGTTCACCGCCGATTACGCGGGCGACATCACGGTGAGCGGCGCGACCGTCACCACCTCCATCCCGTGGGCCGAGACGCTCTACACCGTCACCGTCACGGAGACCGGGCTGCCCGAGGGCTCCGCCTGGACCGTCGCGGTGAACGGGCTCAGCGAGAGCTCGGTCGGGACCACGCTCGTCTTCGACGAGCCGAACGGCTCGTACACCTACGCCGTGAAGATCGCGGGAGCGTACGCCCCCGATCCACCGGACGGTTCCTTCGTCATCTCCGGCTATCTCGCCCAGGTCTCCCTGCGGTTCGCCCCGTCCGGCGCGGTGGCCACGACCGGTAGCGCGCCGGCGGCCACGGTGCTCGGGCTCCCGGCGCTCGACGCGTTCGCGGCGCTCGCCGTCGTCTTCGCCGCCGTTCTCGCCCTGCTCGCGATCGCGTGGCGGCCCCGCGCCGGTCGGGCGTCGCCCGAGAACGGGAACGGGAACGGGGGAGGCGGAGGGGCATCGAGGGGGCCCGGTCCGAGCCCCACGCCCTCCCCTCCTCCGGTGACGTTCCACGGGGTCCTGTGGCTCTGGCCGAAGGGGGCGCCCGGCTGGGAGACCGAGGGGCGGGACGAGGCGTGGCCGATCACCGCCGGCATCCGACGGGCGCCGACGATCCTCCTGAGCCCGAACGAGCCGAAGGACTACGTTTGGTTCCTGGCCGACCAGTACAACCGCTGCCTCGAGGTCACGTCGATCACGAACCGGTCCGGCCGCGACCAGGAGGTCGTGATCGGGGCGATCCTGAAGGACCTCCCCCCCGAGACCGGTCCGGCGCGCTACCAGATGCACCTCCAGCTCGTCCCGGCCCGGAGCACGTGGATCCCGCCCCAGCCGATGCGCTTCTCGGCGCGACCCGGCTACCGTCTCGCCGTCGGGCTCTCCTTCGCCCCC
>JASHUV010000092.1 GCA_030039825.1 Thermoplasmata archaeon | reverse complement strand
TCGGGAAGGTCGACGCCTCGCACGGGACGATCGTCGGGGCGCACACCTCCCTCGGGACCACCCCGCTCCTCGCGTTCGGCACGGAGGAGCAGAAGAGGCGCTGGCTCGTGCCGGCGGCGACGGGCGAGAAGCTCCTCGCCTTCAGCCTCACCGAGCCCGGCTCGGGCAGTGACTCCGGATCGGTCCGAACGAGGGCCGAGCGCGCCGGCGACGGCTGGGTCCTGAGCGGCACGAAGATCTACGTATCGAACGGGAAGGAGGCGGACTCGGTCGTCCTTCTCGCGGCGAACGACGCCCGTCTCGGTCCGGCGGGCGGCGTCACCTGCTTCGTGCTCGACAAGGGGATGCCGGGGTTCACCGTCGGACGGTGCGAGAAGAAGATGGGCCTGCACGGGACCTCGACGGCGGAGCTCGTCCTCGACGCGGTCGCCGTCGGGCCCGAGAGGGTCCTCGGCGAGGTCGGGCGCGGCTTCATCGTCGCGATGACGGCCCTCGACGTCGGGCGCGTCTCGCTCGGCGCCGCCTCGCTCGGCGCCATGCAGGCGGCGACCCAGTCCGCCCTCACCTTCTCGAAGGAGCGGCGCCAGTTCGACCACCCGATCTCGGACTTCGAGGCGATCCAGTTCAAGCTCGCCGACATGGCGATGCGCGTCCACGCGCTGCGCTACCTCGTCTATCACGCCGCCGCCGAGCAGGACCGGATGGGCCCCGACCCGGCGACGTGGAGCCGGGGCGACCGGGAGACCAAGACCCGTACCGCGGCGATCGTGAAGTGCCTCGCCTCGGAGTGGGCGAGCGAGGTCATCGACGAGGCCCTGCAGGTCCACGGCGGCCTCGGTTACATCCGGGGCGTGCCGATCGAGCGCGCCTACCGGGACGCCCGCATCTCGGAGATCTTCGAGGGGACGAACGAGGTCCAGCGCCTCGTCATCGCCCGGGACCTCCTCCAACGCGGGCTGTAGGCGCCGGCGCGGGGACGCGGCGGGCGCGGAGCTCGTTCTTCAGGACCTTCTGGACCCCGCTCTTCGGCAGGGCCGACAGGAACTCGACCGAGCGCGGCGCCTTGTAGTGGGCGAGGCGCTCCCGGACGAAGGCGATGACCTCCGCCTCGCCGACCTTCGCGTCCGGGCGCAGGACGACGAAGGCCTTCACGACCTCCCCGAGCGACGGGTCCGGCACCCCGATGACCGCGGCCTCCGCGACGCCGGGGACCCGGTAGATCACCTCCTCGACCTCCCGCGGGTAGACCTTGAACCCGCCGACGTCGATCATGTCCTTCTTCCGGTCGACGATGAAGGCGTAGCCGTCCTCGTCGATCACCGCGACGTCCCCGGTGTAGAGCCAGCCGCCGCGCAGCGCGCGGGCCGTCTCCTCCGGACGGTCGAGGTAGCCCAGCATCACCTGGGGCCCCCGGACCAGGAGCTCGCCGGCCTCGCCGGGAGGGAGCGTCCGCTCGCCGGTCGCGAGGTCGACGACCCGGTGGTCGGTGAGGGGGAGGGGAAGGCCGATCGACCCGGGCTTCCGCCGCCCGTGCTCGATCGGATTCGCGTGGGTGACGGGCGAGGCCTCGGTGAGGCCATACCCCTCGATGAGGTTCCCGCCCGTGATCGATTCGAAGCGCTTCGCGACCTCGGCCGGAAGCGGCGCCGAGCCACTGACGCACACGCGGATCGATCGGATGTCGTACTTCCCGACGTTCGGGTCCTCCGCGAGGCCGCGGTAGAGCGCGGGCACCCCCGGAAGCTCGACCGGGTGGTGCCGGTCGATGAGCCTCAGCATCTCGGGGACGTCCGGCCGGAGCTCGAGGACGATCGTCGAGCCCACGATCAACGGGTAGGTCAGCGCGACGGTCATGCCGTAGACGTGGAAGAACGGGATCGCCGCGAGGACGACCGAGCTGCCCTCCGGGACGACCGGGAACCAGGCGCGGCACTGGAGCGCGTTCGAAAGGAGGTTCGTGTGCGAGAGCCGGGCCGCCACCGGCCGTCCGCTCGTCCCTCCGGTGAACTGGAGGACGGCGACCTCGCTCGCCGGGTCGCCGGGGGGCCGGGGAGGTTCACCCGGCGTGCCGATCATCTCGGCGAACGTGCGGTACCCGGGGCGCCTCGGCAGGTCGGGGTGGAGTCCCTTCCGGCGGGCGATCCGGTTGACGACGAGGCGGGCCGGCCAGGGGTAGAACTCCCGGAGCCGGCCGACGACCCGAACGGACGGGCGGAGATCGTCCGGGAGGGCGTCGATCGGTCCGGCGTGGAGGTCGAGATGGACGATCCCCTTCGGGCGCGCGTCGCGCAGGAGCCGCTCGAGGTCCTCGGCGACGTAGAGCGGGCTCACCTGGACGACGACGGCGCCGAGCCGGAGCGCCCCGAAGAACGCGATCGGGTAGGCCGGGCAGTTCGGCAGGTAGAGCGCGAGCCGGTCGCCGGGCCCGAACCCCTCCCGTGCGAGCGCGGCGGCGAACCGCCCCGACGCCTCCCAGAACCGGCGGTAGCTCCATCGGCTCCCGTAGAACCGGAAGGCGTCGCGCTCGGGCCATCTCTCGACGCTCCGCGCGACGGCGTCGGGCAGCCGGAGGGCCGGGACCTCGAGGGCCGCCGGGATGTTCGGCGGGTAGTGGGCGAGCCACGGCCGAGCGGGGTCCGCGGCCGCCCCGTCAGCCACGGGGCGCCTCGTCCGGAAGGAGCTCGAACTGGACGCCGCGGCGGTAGCCCGGGACGAACCTCACCCGCCGGCCGATCGTCGGCGGCGATCCCGGGGAGACGCCCGCCATCCATCCGGTGACCCGACCGCCTCCGTCGAGGTCCACGAGGAGGTAGGCGTACGGCGCGTCGTTGAGGTACTGCTCGGCCGGGACGGTCTGGACGGTCACCGCCGCGATCCGCCCGACCCGTCCGAGCTCGACCTCGGTGAGGTCGCGCTCGCCGCACCTCGGGCAGAGGAGGGCCCAGGTCGCGGTCCGGAACCCGCAGGCGGAACCGAACCCGCGCAGTCGGCCCTCTTCCTCGTAGCCGAGCTCGTACTGACGGACCGAGTGCGGGGCGTCGTCCGGCATCCGAGGTCCCCTACCTCCGACCGAAGATGTGGACGGAACAGGAGCCGCCGGTGGCCCCCACGTTGTGGGTCAGCGCGACCTCGGTCTTCGGGACGGCCCGGGCCCCGGCGGTCCCGTTCACCTGCTCGAAGACCTCCACCACCTGAGCCGCCCCGGTCGCGCTGATCGGGTGACCCTTCGCCTTCAACCCGCCCGACGGGTTGATCGGCAGGCGGCCGTCCCGGGCCGTCACGCCCTCCGCGCCGGCCCGGGCGGCCGCCCCGGGCGGGAAGAACCCGAGGTCCTCGAGCGCGACGATCTCGGCGATGGTGAAGCAGTCGTGGACCTCCGCGAAGTCGACCTGCGAGGGGGTGAGACCGGCCTGGCGGAACGCCCGCTCCGCGGCGCGCCGGCTGGCCGGGATCCCGGTGAGCTCCGGGCGGTCCTGGAGGTCGGCGATGGAGCCGGCCCGGGCGCTCGCCCGGACGACGAGCGGCTCGGCGCTCGGGCGGCGGCTGACCTCGCGCGCGGCCAGGACGAGCGCGCTCGCCCCGTCGGAGAACGGACAGCAATCGTACAGTCGCAGGGGCGAGGCGATGATCGGCGAGGCGAGGTAGGTGGCGAGGGAGATCGGCCTCTGGAAGTGGGCGTTCGGGTTGAGCGCCCCGTTCGCGTGGTTCTTCACCGCGACCGCTCCGAGCTCCTCCGTCCGGGTCCCGAAGCGGTCCTGGTGGGCGGACGCGATCGCGGCGTACAGGCCCGGAAACGTCGCCCCCTGCCGGGTCTCGAACGGGTCGTCGGCGCCCATCGCGAAGTAGCTCGTGGCGCGGAGCGTGTCGAGGTGGGAGAGGCGCTCCGCCCCGACGACGAGCGCCACGTCCGTGAAGCCGCCGGCGACGTGGACGAACGCCTCGTGGAGGCCGGCGCTCGAGCTCGAGCAGGCCGACTCGATGGCCATCGACGGGGTCTCCGGGATCCCGAGGCCGGTGTTGACGAGGGGGCCGAGATGGGCCTGGTGCTCGGCGACGCCGAAGCAGTTCGAGACGAAGGTGGCGCCGATCGCCTTCGGATCGACCCCCGCCCGGTCGATCGCCGCGAGGGCGACCCGGGTGGCGGCCTCCCGGGCGCTCTCCGCGAGCTTGCCGAAGCGCGTGGTCGCGGCCCCGATGACCCAGGTCTCCCGCACGGCGCGACCTCCTCGGGCCGTACGAGTCCCGGAGCGATAAGCGGTTCCCCGGGGGCGGGACGGGCCTACGTCGCGCCGATCCAGCCGCGGACGCGCTCGAAGACGCGACGGGCGGCGTCCGGGTCGGTCAGCTTGATCAGGACCCGGCCGTCGCGGCTGATCGTCACCTCGTGGCGCTCGCCGGCGATGAGCATGACCCGGGCGTCGATCACGGGGAGGCCCTCCGCGGCGATCCGGGCGGCGACCCCGGGAAGATCGAGCTTGAGCCGCGGGTTCGGGACGGCCTCGAAGGCCGAGCGGGTGGCGCAGAGCTTGAGCTCGGAGTAGGTCACATCCGCACCGCGTGGCGGACGACGTCGTCGAGGATCTGGTCGACGTCGACCCGCTCCTCCTCCTTCTCGATCTGGAGGAGGTGGCTCTTCGTCGCGGGGCGGTCCGGGACCGCCTGGCAGCACAGGCCCGGTCGCGTCGAGATGCCGTAGGTCCCGATCGACCGCGCGACGGCCTCGATCTCGAGCTTGTCGAAGCCCACGAGCGGACGGACGATCGGCAGCTGCACCGACGCGGTCGCGCTCCGCATGTTGGAGAGCGTTTGGCTCGCGACCTGTCCGAGCGACTCGCCCGTGGCGAGGAACGTGGCGCCCTCGCGCTCGGCGATCCTCTCCGCGGACCGCCACATGAAGCGGCGGCAGAGGACACAGCCGACGTGGCGGTCGGTCTGCCGCATGAGGGTGATCTGGGTCGGCCCGTGCGGCAGGACGTAGAGGGGGATCGGTTGGCGGTAGCGCTGCCGCAGGATCTCGAGGTGGTCGACGACCTTCTCGAGCGGGGAGTCGTCGGTGAACGGGCGGTTGTCCATGTGGACCGCCATCATCTCGTGGCCCTGGCGGAGGAGGAGGTGGAGGCTCACCGGCGAGTCGATGCCGCCGCTCATGAGCATCACGCCGCGCGCCATGCCGACGCTCCGATGCCGCCGCGGCGTATTTGAACGTCGCCCTCCGCCGCGCGGCCTCAAATATCGCGGCCCGGTCCGCGCCGCGTGACGGCGAGCGCCGGACGACCGCGGCTCGTCCGGGAGGTCCGCGGCGAAGGTCCCCCGATCCTCCTCCTGCACGGTCTCGGGGGCGACCACACGATGTGGAACGGCGTCCTACCGGCGATCTCCGGGCGCTATCGCGCGATCGTACCGGACCTGCGCGGCCACGGCGGGAGCGAGGGCGGAGGGGCCGGATCGTTCACGTTCCCCTCGCTCGAGGAGGACCTCCTCGCCCTCCTCGACGAGGAAGGCGTCGCCCGTGGGCCCGTGGTCGGGCTCAGCGCCGGCGCGTTCCTCGCCCTCGCGTTCACCCTCGATCACCCCGAGCGCGTGAGCGCGCTCGTCTCGATCGCGGGCGGCTCGCAGTGCGACAACCACACGCGGGCGATCGGCGACCGGTGGGCGCAGACCTACCGGGAGGAGGGGTTCGATGCCTACGTCCTGAGGCTCGTCAAGGACCTCTACTACCCGGAGTGGGCCGAGGAGCACCTCGATATCGTCGATCGGGTCCGGGCGCGCGTCGCGGCGACGGAGTTCGCCTCCGTCCAGCGGTGGGGGGCGGCGATCCGCCACTTCGACGTCCGGGGGCGGGTCGGGCGGATCGGTCGACCGACGCTCGTGATGCACGGCATGGACGACCAGGTCGTGGACGTCGCCCACGCGCGACTCCTCCGGCAGTCGATCCCGGGGGCGGAGCTGCGGCTCTTCGCCCGGACCGGCCACCTCGTCCCCGTCGAACGGCCGACGGAGTGCGCCGACGCCCTCCTCGGCTGGCTCGAGAAGCTCCCCGGATCGGGGCCGGCGGTCCCACGGGCGTGAGCCCCCGCGGCGAGACTCTCCGCGCCCCGAAAGGCCTTTCTCGCCCGATGAGCCTTCGGACGCGATGGCCGGCTCCGCCTCCGACGTCCTGACGCCCCGGGTCGAGGATCTGGAGCGGCAGATCCGCGAGCTTCGGGCCCGGATCGCCGCCCTCGAGCGATTGATCGCCTCCCGCGGGGACGTCCCGCCGAGCCGGGGGGACAACCCGGTCGACCAGTCCTCCGTGCGGACGAAGGTCACCTACGATTGGCAGTCGTAGGCCCGGAGCGATCGCCGGAGCCCTGCTTGGCGCCGACCGTCGCCGAGATCCTCGCCCCGTTCACGCGGCCGTCGCCATTGATCGGCGGGGCGAAGGCGAGCGTGGTCGTCGTCCTCCGGGCCGGATCGGCCGACGCGGAGGCCCTCCTGATCGAGCGCACGGTGCGCGAGGAGGACCCGGCGAGCGGGCAGGTCGCCCTCCCCGGTGGCCACGTCGAGCCGACG
>JASHUV010000091.1 GCA_030039825.1 Thermoplasmata archaeon | reverse complement strand
AGGAGGTGGGCGAGGTGGCCGACGATGAGGACCGTTCGGCCCGGGGGCGGGGGGTGGCGGGAGAGCCATCGGCCGAGCCGCCCGAGGTCGACGTCGACCGACCCTCCCCGGCGGCGACCGGCGCCGACCGCCCGGGCGAGGTCCGCCACCTCCCAGAGATCGAAGCGGCCGCCGAGGCTCCGCGCGACGCGGCTCTTCCCGACGCCCGGCGTCCCCGTGAGCGCGATGTAGCGCCCGACCCGGCGGACCGTCCCGCTCGAGCTCATCCGGGCCGTTTCGACGTTCTCGATGGGATAAGGTATTTGAACAGTTGCCGGCATGGCCGCGAGACCCCCGTGAGCCGGGGGAGGTTTCGTCGACCGGAGCTCAAAGGATGACCGACCCCGCACCGATCCAAGCGTCGCCGTTCGCCGGTATCCGCCTCAGCGTCCGCCTCGCGGCGGTCCTGGCGGTCTTCGTCGCCCTCGTGATGATCGGGAGCTCGGCGAACGCGTTCATGACGTCGGCGCCCGGGCCGGCGGTCGCACCGGGAACGCCCTCGGGCGGCTCCTCCTGGCTCTCCCCGATGGTCCTGCAGTCGGGCGCCCAGCTCCAGTCGGACCCGACGTCCGTGCTCGCCGGCGCCCCCCTCTCCGACCTCCAGAACGCCTCGGTCATCGGCCCCGCCCCTCCCAACGAGGACATGTACTTCACCGTCGGATTCCCCCTCCAGAACGAGGGCGAGCTCGCCGCGATCATCAACGAGCAGGGCGAGCCCGGCTCCCCCCTCTACCACGACTGGCTCGACAACGCGCAGGAGGCGACCATGTTCGGTCCCCCGGCGGCCGAGGTCCAGGACACGGTCAACTACTTCACGTCCCTCGGATTCTCCGTCGCCACCGACGGACCGATCTCCATCTCCTTCCAGGCGCCGGTCCATCTCATCGAGTCGGCGTTCCACACCACCCTGAGCGAGGTCCGCTACGGGAACGCCACCAGCACGAACACGACGATCGCCAACACCGCCCCGCTCCAGGTCCCGGAGCCGATCGCGGGCGGCATCGACGCCATCGACGGCCTGAGCGGGCCCGGCGGGAACTACCAGGTCTACCACTCGCAGAACCCCCAGTTCGCCGCCGCGGTCGACCAGGTCAGCGCCGCCGAGGCGGCCCAGAGCGCCCCGGCCGGGATCGCCCCCATCGTCTACAACGCGACGATGGAGGAGCTCTACAACTACACCGACCAGGCCTACGCCTGGTTCGGCTACAACTACCAGTTCGGCCACCAGGCCCTGACGGCGCGGACGCAGACGATCTCCGCGGCCACGCTGAACCAGCTCTTCCAGGCCGACCCGCTGCTCTCCAAGGGGTACAACGGTAACTCCACCGGCCACCCGATCACGATCGTCATCGTGATGGAGGGCGGGATCAACCCGGGCGACATCCAGTCCTACTCCCAGCTCGTCTGGAACAATCCCTACCAGCTCTACGACCGGATCAGCCCCGACCCCGTCGACGGGGCCTTCACCTGGAACGGGACGCTCTACTACACCGACGGCGGCTCCGGCGAGATGGCGCTCGACATCGAGTACTCCGGGACGATGGCGCCGGGCGCGCACATCGTGCCGGTCTACTCCCAGGCGTTCTACGGCAACATGCTCGACGACCAGTACGCCACCATCGACAAGATGGTCCCGACCCCCAACATCATCTCGAACTCCTGGGGCGGACCCGAGGACGAGGCGGGGACCCTCGACACGCCGGGCATCGGCAGCGACCTCGTCATGCACAACTACTTCATGCTCCTCGACGCGAAGGGCGCCTCGATCCTGGCGTCGAGCGGGGACGGCGGCGGCTTCGACGTCACGACGGGGATCCTCTCCGGCTCCTTCCCGGCGAGCGACCCGTACGTCCTGTCCGTGAACGGGCTCCGGACGAACGCCCAGAACTCCTACGGGCAGATCTTCCCGACGACGAACCTCACCTACGGGAACCTCCAGACGTTCATCCCCCTGCTCGACGAGTTCCAGAACGGGCTCGGCGTCAACGTCGACTTCAAGGTCACGAAGGCGGACGGCCTGCACAACCAGTCCTACTGGTACGACCCGTTCTCCAACCTCACGCTCTACGACGAGCCGCCCGACGGGTCCGGCGGGTTCGGTCTCTCCTACTGGTCGACGCAACCGTGGTACGAGCACGCCATCGGCGTGCCGGACGTCGGGCGATCGCTCGGGAGCGGCGTCGCCGCGGAGGCCGACTTCAACATGTCGATCTTCTTCGACGGCGTGCCGAACTTCCTCTACGGCGGAACGAGCTTCGCCTGTCCGACGACCGCGGGGATGATCGCCGACATCGAGGACTATCTGAACGCGAGCGGGGTCTCCGGGGGCAACTACCTCGGGAACCTCAACATGCCGGTCTTCGAGCTCGGCAACGCCTGGCTGAACGGCAACCTCGCGCTGCCGCCGTTCTACAACGTCGACAACGGGACGAGCTACTGGGGCAACGTCGGCGCCGACCACCAGTACGCCTGGCCCCCGGGGCAGAACTTCCCGATGGACGGGACGAGCTCGACGTACGGCGACACGACCACCGGCTGGTCGTTCCCGACGGGCTGGGGCTCGATCAACGCGTACAACTTCGCGGTGGACCTCAAGCAGCTCATGACCGAGGAGGGGTTCATGACGGTGAACTCGACGAGCGGCGCGTTCGAGGCTTCGCTTTGGGCCAACATGACCCTTAACGAGACCTACACGATCAACGTCGGCGCGACGTCGACGATCGCGGGCCTCAACCCGGTCGTGACGATCGAGTACTTCCCGGACTCAGGCACGAAGCAGACTTGGAATGTTTCTGGCGCCTCGTTGACGTCAACGGGCAGCCCCGTGAACGGCCTGCGCTTCACCCTGAACACCGGGGCCGCCCCGTTCTCGCCGGCCTACTCGCCGGGCCTCCTGATCTTCGTTCTGAGCGACAAGGACAGCGCGAACGTGGGGTTCAGCTACGACTTCGTCGGGCCGTACATCCCGCCGGGGGCGCTCAACGTCCAGGTCCTGAACCCCGGCCCCACGAACTCGATCGTCGGCGGCTGCGCGACCGCGAACCTCGATAGCCCTCTCGGCGCGTTCGTCCCGAACCTCGTCCAGTCGGGCTTCTCCTGCTCGGACTACTCGCGCTACTCCGGCCAGCTCTCCGACGCCGGTGTCCTCTACGAGAACACCTTCGCGGTCCGGGTCACGAACTCGCTCGGCCAGCCGATCTACAACGCCGAGGTCACCGCCGAGGTCCCCCAGCTCAAAGACCTCGCCTGGGTCGGGTCCACGGCCGAGCGCGAGTCGAGCTGGAAGGGCATCGGCCTCGCGAACGGCGCCGCGGAGACGAACAACATCGTCTCGGTGACGTACACGAACATCACCGGCGTCGCCCTCGTCCAGACCTGGAACATGGCCTACTCGGCCCCGTACTTCGTCAACGCGACGTACGGTCCGGAGTCCGGAGGCACCTCCTACGAGGTCACGACCACCCCGAACATCGACCCGATCGGCCTCGACAACGGGAAGTACGCCGAGTTCAACTCGGTGGACCTCGAGCTGTACGTCTACCAGAAGGGATACTCGAACGCGACGGAGAATAGCTTCGTCCCGAACTTCACGAACACCTCCTCGCTCTACGACACGATCTACGCTTGGCAGGGCCAGCAGCTCTCGTTGCACGTGACGAACTCGAACGGCACGCCGCTCGCGGAGCAGCAGGTCTGGCTCGGGACGTTCGACACGGGCCGCGAGTACAAGTTCCAGCGCTACGAGCCGACCGGCGGCCTGCTCGGGATGACCAATAGCTCCGACACGTCCGGGTTCACGGACGGCGACGGGGACATCACGCTCGACGTCCCCGACAACGCCTCCGCCACGAACTACTACGACGGCCTGGCGCAGGCTCCGATCGGCATCGCGGGCGTCGCCGTCAACTTACCCGGGATGTCGAACAACAGCTTCGATTACAACGAGCAGTGCGCGCCGTTGAACCGGTCGAACCCGAACCTGTTCATCACCTGCGAGTTCAACAACTCCTACACGCGCGACTACTCCGCGGAGCCGATGTGGATCCTGCCGGACCCCGTCAACGTGACGACCGAGACCCCGAGCCGTGTCATCCGGGACTTCTTCCCGTCGGGCTCGCCGGTCTCCTTCCTCGTCAACGTCTCCCTGCCGACGGAGAACCCGCTCGGGTGGTACTACTACATCCCCTACGGGTACGACGGGAACCCCTACCAGTGGTCGAGCGGGCTCGAGCACATCACCGGCATGACGGCGTACGTCGACGGCCACTTCGCCGCCAACATCACGCCGGAGGAACCGCCGGAGATCCAGCTCTACGCGGCGTTCGTGAACCTCACCGGGAACTACTCGGCCGGGATCCACAACCTGACGGTCGTGGTCACGACGAGCATGGACCAGGTGTTCACCTACACCCACCGCTTCGTCGTGGGCTCGATCGTCGACGAGAACCTGTCGGACGTCGACCTCTACACGACGGTCCCCTACAACCTGACCTGGTCGCTGAACCTGCCGCCGAACGAGGTCTCGAACCTGACGTTCAACTCCTCGCTGCAGATCACCTACCTCGGGTCGACCTGCCCGGACATCGGCTGCCCGGTCGTCAACCAGTCGGTCCGCGTGAACCCGGGCAAGGTGAACTATGAGCAGCAGATCAACGCGACCCTGCTCGCGTCCCGCGGCTTCTACGCCGACGCGGGGGAGTTCCCGACGGCCTCCGACTACGAGATCACGATCTGGTTCAACGCGAACCATTCGGGCTCGTTACGGCAAGGGGTCTCGACGAAGTTCATCTTCGATCCGTTATCGGCCGAGATCTTAGGGCCGTTATCGCACGCTCTCGTGCCGATCGGCAACGTGACGATCGCCTACCAGTACCAGGGCGATTACATCACGAGCGCGTCGCTCGACGTCTGGCAGAACCAGAGCGCGGGGGCCTCCAGCCTCGTGTTCAGCGAGCTCGCCTTCCAGCCGGGCATCGGCGGGGCCTTGCGCGGCGGTAGCACGACCTGGACGCCGGCCGCGGCGGGGAACTACTGGGTCGAGATCCTCGTCGGGAGCCCGGAGGGGAACTACACCGCCGGGGAGTCGGTCAACGTCTCGAACCTGAACCCGACCGCGACGGTCACGAAGACCGACACGGCCTCCGGCCTGTTCGGATTAGCGACCTCCTCGGTCGGGACGATGCTCGTCCTGATCTCGGCGATCGTCGGGATCCTGCTCGGGCTGTGGATATCGCCGGCCCTCCGACCGTCGACCCCGTCGACGGGTGGGGCGGGCGGCGCTCCGGCCGCGCCGAAGGCGTGGGAAGAGGGGAAGGGCGGCGACGGCAAGCCCGCCGCGGCCGCGAAGAACGAGTGCTCGATCTGCCACGAGCGGTTCGAGACGGCGATGGGTCTCACCCAGCACCAGCGCGTGGTGCACGGGGTCGAGGAATAGTCGCGCGCTTCTCCGCCAACCCCTTCCCGCCGAGAACGGTGGTCGCCCCGCCCGAAGGGCTTAGAGGAAGGCGAGCGAGCGGAAGCTCCGCCGCCAGGCGAGGACCTCGGACCCGACCTTTTCGGATCGGAGGCCCGCCCGGACGAGGAGGTCCGCGAGCCTCGGCATGTCCGAGGGGAGGAGCCCCAGCCGGGCGATCTCCGCGGTCCCGATCCGTCCGATGAGGTCCGTGATCAGTCGTTGCTTCTCCCAGCGCCGCGCGAGCGCGGAGGGTCGGAGCCCGTGGCGGGCGAGGAGCGCGTCCGGATCGACGTGGATCTGGTGGGAACGGGTGAACCCGAGCGCCGAACCGACCATCGGGAGCCCCCGGTCCTCGAGGGCCCGGCCGAGTCCCTGGGCGTTCGCCACGACGGTCCGGGCGTAGGCCGGGCCGACCCGCTCGAGCTCGAGGAGGGTCCGGGCGAGGCCGGCGATCCGGTTCCAGTGGGCGTTGTCGAGGACCCGCCAGACGAGCGCGGGGTCGATCTGGGCGAAGAGGTCCTCCCGGTCCGTGACGAGGAGACCGCCTTGGGGTCCCGGGAGGGACTTGTGCGTGCTGCCGTAGACGATGTCGGCCCCCTCGCGAAGCGGGTCCTGGAACTCGCCGCCGGCGATCAGGCCGAGGACGTGCGAGGCGTCGTAGAGGACGAGCGCGCCCCGGGCGTGGGCCGCCTCGGCGATCGCCGTGACGGGGTAAGGGAAGAGGAAGCGGCTCTGCCCGAGGAGGACGACGTCCGGCTTCTCGCGCCGGATCTCCTCGATCGCCACCTCCGCGACGAGGGTCCTCTCCGGTCCCTCGGTCGGTAGCGGGCGGGCGTCCCAGCCGAAGATCGCCGGCAGGTAGCCCGGGGCGTAGCCGTCGTAGCCGCCGGCCTCGGGGGGGATCGCGAGGAGCCGCCCGCCCCTCGGAAGGAGCGGGACGAGGGCGGCCATCGCCGCGATGTGCCCGGAGAGCGGGCGGGTCGTCGCGAAGCGGCCGTGGAAGAGACGGGCCGCGGCGGCGTTCGCGAGGGCCTCGATGGCGTCGGTGTACCGGGTCCCGCCGTAGTCGTTGTCCGAGCCCGGCTCGCCGTCGCGGGGAGGATGGGGGAGGGTGTAGCGGCCGGCGAGGTCGCTCGACAGGTAGCGTCGGGCCGTCGGGGAGATCGCGTTCTCGCTCGCGAGGAGGTTGAGGACGCTCGAACCCCGCCAGCGGTCGTGGGCCCGGACGAGCCGGGCGAGCTCGGCCTCGTTACTGGGGCCGGCCATCGCCGCCCCGCGCGCCGGCCGGGGCGAGGGCCGCCTGGCCGTACCCCGAGGCGGTCTTCCGGTGCTCCCGGTGACCGCACCGGGGGCACTCGAGGTCGCGGCCGCGCTGGCCGAGCAGGGCGTGGCAGAGCTGGCAGCGGGCCGCGACCACGCCGAGCCCCGCGGGAGCGGTGGTGAGCTTGATCGTGGGCCGGCTCTGGAGGATCTGCGCCAGGACGATGTCGCCCGGGGCGAACTCGTCGGCGAGCGCCTCGGTGTATCCCTCCTTCGCCTTCGAGATGTGGATCGTGCCCTCCGGGGCGCCCGGCACGCCGCGGCCGGTATCGGCGGCGACGAGGATGGTCACGATCGCCATCGCGCTCTTGATCTCGTCGACGCGCCCGAGAACGGTGTCGTTCTCCGCGAGGCGCGGGATCGCGTTCAGGGCGTCGACGCGGATCGCCCGGTCGGCCGGGTCGAGGTTCGGATGGCCGAGGAGGGCCGCGAAGATGCGCCCGCTGTCCTCGTAGGTTCCGCGCCCCGGCACGAACTCCTCGGCGGTGCCGAGGAGCTCGCCGGGCAACACCAGCCGGCTCGGATCGACCGCGCTCATTCGTTCCCTTCCGTCGTCCTCAGCACCCACAGGTCGACGGGAAGGTCGATCGCCGCGCGCCGATGGTGGGCGAACGTGGCGGGGAACCTCCAGGGAACCGGGCGGGTCGCTTCGATCTCGACGTGCCGCTCGACCGCCCGAGCCTCTATAAAGGTTCGGGCGGCGCTCGAGGCGAAGGCGTAGACGGCGCGGCGGCCGGGCCGGAACGCCGCTCGCCAGAACGACCGGTCGGCCCCGCGGTTCTGCGCGCCGAAGGGCGGGTTCATCACGACGGTCCCCTCCGGGAGGTCGACCTCCCCGATCCGGCCGAGGAGGAAGCTCGGCGGGACGGTGAGGTCCGCCGCCGCGCCTCGGGCGATCGCGAGGGCCGAGTCCGAGGCGTCGATGCCGGTGACGTCGGGTGCGCCGAGCAGCGCGGCCCCGATCGCGAGCCGGCCGGTCCCGCAGCCGAGGTCGACGACGCTGCCGCCGAGGTCCCCGCGTCCCATCGCTTCGAGAAGGAGCTCGGCGGCGCCTTCGCTCGGCGTGATGACCTGCTCGAGCCTCGCCTCGGGGTCGGCGAACGGCGGCACGGCCTCGAGACGCCGAACGAGCTCGGTCCGCCGCACGACGTCCCCCCTAGCCCGGGACGATCGAACGGCGGCGGCGGCGTTCCGGGTCCCGCCCGGGGGGCCCGGCGGTCGTGGCGAGCCGCCTCAGCTGGGCCTCGACGCGATCGAGAGGGCCCAGCGAGCCCTCCGCCCGCGCGAGGATGAGGGCGCCCTCGACGGACGCGACGGTCGCCGTGGCGAGGCTTCCCGCGAGGGCCCCGGGAAGGCCCGCGGCCCGCAGTTGGGCCGCGAGAAGGGCCGTCCAGGCCCGGAAGCCCTGGCGGATCGGTCCGCGCATGTCCGCCGATCGGGCGTAGGAGCCGACCGCGACGGCGGCGAGCGGGCAGCCGAGCTCGCACCCCGAGCTCGAGAGCGAGCGGCGAAAGAACGAGACGAAGTGCCGGACGACGCCGCCCGGGGTCCGCGCCCGGCAGGCCCTTTGGTGGGCGAGGACCGCTTCCACGGTCCATCGTACCGCGCCGTCCACGAGCTCGGTCTTCCCCGCGGGAAAGTAGTAGTAGATCGACCCCCGGGGAGCGCCGCTCGCCGAGAGGATCTCCGCGAAGGAGGCGCCCTCCACGCCGCGTCGCCCGATGAGGCCGGCGGCGGACGCGATCATCCGGTCGCGTCCGGGCGGACGGGCGGCGCCGGTCATGGCCCAGACTCCGGCCCGAGGGGATAACGGCTGCCGAGGGTCGGGGCGGCTTTATATGATGACCATCATAATGCCCGCCGGGCACCAGCATGCCGATGATCGACGTCTACTGCGCGAGCGGGACCTTCGCCGACCCCCACGCCCTCGCGCAGGAGCTCGCGGCGGCGGTCATGAAGTGGGAGAAGGTCCCGAGCCTCCCCCTCTTTCGCTCGAACACGGCCGCCTTCGTGCACGAGATGCCGAAGGGCACGATCTCCAACGTCGACGGCGAGTCGAACTACGTCCGGGTCCAGGTACTGACCCCCGTCGGGGTGCTCGACCGAGAGAAGCAGCTCGGCGTCGTCAAGGAGCTGACCGAGATCGTCGCCCGGAGGTCGGGCGATCCCGGCCTCACGAGCCGAACGTGGGTCCTCCTGACCGAATCGCCGGACGGCGGGTGGGGCCTCGCCGGCCACGCGAGCACGGGCGCGGACATCGCGCAGGCCGCCCGACAGCAGATCGGCGCGCTGTCCGCGAAGGGGCCCGGAGCCCCGTCGTCGACCCGGGCGTAGCGTCGAACGGACCGGGGCGGCGCCCGCTCCGGCGGGGCGGGATGCCGGGGCCAGGATTCGAACCTGGGAACTCCTAAGAGAGCAGATCTTGAGTCTGCCGCCTTTGGCCGCTCGGCCACCCCGGCGAACGGGTCCGGAGGCGGCCCCTCCGTCTTGAGGCTATTCCTCGTCCTCGGACCCGAGCTCGGCCGCCTCTTCGTCGAGGTCGGAGGGCTCCTCGGCGAGGACCTCCTCCCGCTCGAGCGCGTCCCGGCCGATCGCCTCGACCGTCGCCGACGGCCCGGAGGGCGCGTTCGCGAGAGGCAGCCGGCGGAGGGCCCCGCAGGCGAGGCAGGTCCGGACCCGGTGGGCGCCCCGAAGCCGGGTCCGAACGGTCCTCCCCTCGGTCCAGTACGTCGAGCACCGCCGGCAGTAGAGCTCCCGGTACTCCCGCGGGACGCGGATGTTGTACCGGGTGCCGACGGCGCGCGCGAGGGCCACGTAGCGGTCGGCGAGGGGAGACGGGCCGCGCCGTCCCTCGAGGACGGCGAGGCCGAAGAGGTCGTCGATGCGGGCGCGTGCCGATCGGACGATCAGCGCGGTGCGGCGCCCGCGGCGCCCCCGGCGGCGGGCATCCGCGGCGGCCCGAGGCATACCGGGCAGACGACGGCCGAGGCCGATATCAGGCTGTTGCAGCGATCGCAGCGCCGACCCGCTCCGGCGCCCGACGGGGGGAGGACCGATGAGGGCGCGAGCGGGGCACGGCCGTCGGTCGGGGCGGACGAGGTCGGGGCCGTTAGAGGGGCGCCGCACCGTCCGCAGAAGCGGAAGTCCGCTCCACCGGTCTCTCCGCAGCTCGGACAGGTGGGCACGTTCCGCAAAACTATAAGCCGTATTTCAGCCTCGTCGCCCCCGTTGAGAACGCGGTGCGTCGGACTCGCGACCCTGGACCCTCTGCTCTACCAGGAGCTCGCGACCGAGCTCCGCGAGCGTCGCCTGCCGTCGGTGAGCCTCCTCCCCGGGAGCCCCGTCCCGGATCGCGTCGCCGTGATCCTCACGAGCCCGGAGGAGGCGGGGGACCTCCGGCACGCCTCCGTGCTCGCCGTCGCCCCGGGCGGCGACCGGACGGCGCTCTGGGCCGCCGTCGAGCAGGCGCTCCACCCCGGTGACCCGAACTCCGAGATCGTGCTCGGCATCGATCCCGGCCCCCGACCGGGCTACGCCGTCCTCTCCGGGGAGCGCTGCCTCGCCGAGGGTTCGCTCGATCGGCCGGAGAGCGTCGCCGCGCTGACCGCCCAATTGCGTCGGCGGTTCCCGCGGCGCGCCCTCCGGATCCGGGTCGGGGACGGGGACCGGCCTTCCCGGGACCGAGTGCTCAACGCCCTCGCCGGATCGCACCGGTCGGTCGAGCTCGTCGACGAGCAGGGGACGACCCCTCACGGGCGCCGGCGGCCGCGGGACGCGATCGCCGCCCGGGCGATCGCCCGCGCGCCGGGCCGGCCGATCGCCGGGGGCCCGACCTCGACCGTCACCATCACCCCCGGGGACATCGCGAACTTGCAGAGGCTCAGCCGCGAGCACAGCGGGGGGAAGTTCACGATCCCCCGGTCCGAGGCCGACCGCGTCCTCCGCGGCGAGCTCACCCTCGGGGAGGCGCTCGTGCTCGGGGAGCGGCGGTACCGGTCGACCCCCCACCGACCCCCGAACCCCTCCCGGCCCGACCGCGCGTAGCGTGGCTGGCGCCCCGAACGAATCCTCATAACCCGACCCTCGGTGCGCCGTCGATGGCCCTCGAGCCGGAGCTCGACCGGACGATCCGGCGTCTGATCCTCGAGAACTCGCTCTCCCACGGTGGCGGGACCCGCGCGGGGCCGATCCTCTCCCGGCTCCTCGGCGGCCGACCGGACCTGAGGCCACGGTCGGCCGAGCTCGGTCCGGCGATCGGCGAGATCCTCGGCGAGATCGCCCCCCTGTCGCTCGACGCCCAGCGCGCCGAGCTCGATCGGCTGGGGGGTCCGATCCCGGCCGTCGCGCGCGCCGCCCCCGAGCGGGCGACGGGCGTCCTCCCGGACCTCCCGGGCGCGCAGGAGGGCCGCGTCGTCCTCCGCCTCGCGCCGTTCCCCTCCGGGGCCCTCCACATCGGGAACGCCCGGATGCTCTACGTCAACGACTATTACCGCCGCAAGTACGCCGGGCGCCTCCTCCTCGTCTTCGACGACACCGTCGGATCGAAGGAGAAGGCGATCGCGCCCGAGCTCTTCGACGTCATCCGCCACGACCTCGACCTCGCCGGGGTGCCGCCGGACGAGGTGCTCTACAAGTCCGACCGGCTGCCGATCGTCTACCGCTGGGCCGAACGGGTGATCGACGTCGGCGGGGCGTACGTCTGCGTCTGCCCGGCCGAGAAGCTCCAGGTCCAGCGGGCCGCCGGGATCGCCTGCCCGGAGCGTGGGCAGGCGATCGACGAGACGCGCGCGATGTGGCGGCGGATGCTCGACGGCGGCTTCGCGGTGGGCGATGCGGTCCTCCGACTGCGCACGGACCTCCAGGACCCCGATCCGGCCTTCCGGGACCGGGTGCTGTGCCGACTGAGCGATCTCGACCATCCGAGGGTCGGACGGAGGTGGCGGGTCTGGCCGATGCTCGAGTTCTCCTGGGCCGTCGACGACATCGAGCTCGGCATCACCCACGTGCTGCGCGGCAAGGACCTCGTCATGGAGGACCGGATGGAGGAGTTCATCTGGCGGCTCCTCGGCGTCCGCGGACCCCCGTTCCTCCACTGGGGTCTCCTGAGGGTCGCCGAGGCGAAGATCTCCAAGAGCAAGGGCTACCTCCAGGTCAAGAGCGGGGAGTACGACGGCTGGGCCGACCCTCGGCTGTGGTCGATCGACTCCCTCGACCGTCGGGGGATCCGGGCCGAGGCGCTGCGGAGGTTCACGCTCGGCTTCGGCCTCTCCCTCGCCGACATCGAGGTCCCCGCGGAGACGCTCTACGCGGAGAACCGCCAGCTGGTCGACGCGACGACCCCGCGGCGGGCGTTCGTCGGGGACGCCGTCGAGGTCGATGTCGCGGGCTATCCGGCGGACCTCGCCGAGGTCGAGCTGCCGAACCATCCGGACCGGCCGGAGCTCGGACGCCGCCGCGTCGCCGGGGGCCCGCGCTTCTACCTCTCGGGGGCCGACGCCCTCGCCCACCTCGGCGAGGAGGTTCGGCTCAAGGACCTCGTCAACATCCGCCTGCCGGATCGGGCGGCTTCGGAGGGGCCCCTCGCCGCGAACTTCGTCTCGCGGGAGAACCGCAAGCTCCCGCGCTTCCAGTGGGTGGGGACGTCCGGCGCGGTCGCCGTCTCCCTGCTCGATCTCGACGGGACCCGGAGGGGCGGGTTCGGCGAGCGGGCGCTCGGGAGCGCGGGGCCGGGCGAGGTCTTCCAGTTCGAGCGCGTCGGGTTCGCCCGGGTGGAGAGCGACCGGCGTCCCGGCGAGCTGCCGGTCCGCGTCTGCTTCGGCCACCCGTAGGACTGCACGATAACGGATATACCGTAGGACCGGCGCTAACCTAGACGGGGGTCCCCCTCCGGTACGATGCGCTTCGCCCACACGTCGATCACGGTGAAGGACCTCGAGGCGAGCCTCCAGTTCTACACGGAGGTCC
>JASHUV010000090.1 GCA_030039825.1 Thermoplasmata archaeon | reverse complement strand
TCCTCCTCTCGACGCCGTACGGCCGCGAGGTCGCCGCTCGCGTCGCGGCGCGCCGGGGCCTCGGGCTCACCGGCGACGCGATCGGGCTCCGCGTCGACCCGGCCGGCTCCGTCGTATGGTCGAAGCCGGCGTTCGGGGAGCGGGCCGTCGCCGAGATCGTCGCGAGCTCCTCCCCGAGCCTCGGGACCGTCCGGCCGGGCTTCCTGAGGCCGGGAGCGCGGGCGGCCGCTCCGCGGATCCACCCCCGGCCGATCGACAGCGGCGCGGAGCTCCTCCCCGACGACCCGCCGGTCCTCGCGTCGGGCCGCGAGCCGCTCGACGGCTACGGGGACCTCGACACCGCGCGGGTCGCCGTCTCGGTGGGGATGGGGATCGGCGGGCCGGAGGGGGTCGCCGAGGTGCGCTCGGCGATCGACGGCGCGGGCTGGGCCCTCGGGGCGACCCGAAGGGTCGTCGACGCCGGATGGGTCCCGCGCGCGCTCCAGGTCGGGCTCACGGGGCGCTCCGCCGCCCCGGACCTCGTCGTCCTCCTCGGGGTCCGTGGGTCGGCGAACCACCTGATCGGTTGGCGCCGTGCCCGCCGATGGCTCGCGATCAACACCGATCCGGAGGCCCCCGTCCTCGCGCGGGCCGATGTCGGGATCGTCGGGGACTGGCGGGGGTTCCTGCCGGCCCTCGTCGATGCCCTCGGCGCGGACGGGCGCGGCTGACGACGCCCGTCAGACGGGGTCCGCCGACGGGCCGTCCGCGGTCCGGGGCCGGCCCGGTCGGCCGAGGCCGGCCGTCCGTTCGGCGGCGAGGACGCCGGCGAGCAGGTCGTCGACGGTCCGCCGTACCGCGCCGGCGGTCGGGCCCGAGACCTCGAGGACCACCCGGCGGCCCTCCCGTTCGACGCGGAAGGTCCCCGGATCGTCGACGGCGAGCGCCCGGACGATCCGCTCGGCGATCGCCTCCGACGGGAAGCTCCGCTCGAGGCGGACGCTCACCCCGGCGCCCGACCCTTCCGACCTTTCGGCGGTGATGTCTCCCCTCCCGGCGGCGGGGCCCCGGGCCCGCGGGAGAGCGCGCCCGTCTGGATCGGCGCCGTCGTCGTGCGCCGGGCGACCTCGCGGCCGGCCCGCTCCTGCAGGTGGTCGAGGACGGAGGGCCAGACGGTCCCGTCGGCCCGCTCCTTCCCTTCGAAATTGCTCTCGCGGACGAACGCGGTGAACGCCGCCCGCGTCGCCGCGTCCCAGGAGGAGGTCAGCCGGCCCGTGTAGTAACCGAGGACCTGAAGGTGCTGCTGGATCACTCCGGCGATCTCCGGCGTGATCCGCACGAGCGTCGCCGGGTCCTCGCGGTCGAGGAGGGTGAGGTCGTAGATCTTGAACAGCCGACGCAGCTCCTCGATCGGGCTCGGGTGGTCGTCGACCCGCAGGTCGATCCACCGGTCGTTCCCCTTCCCGTAGCCGCCGTCGGCCCGCGTGACGAGGAGGGCGGCCGACTGCATCCCCCGGCGGTCCCCGCCCTCCCGCTGGCCCGCGGCGAGGGCGGCGAGCAGGCGGTCGGGAAGGTCCCCCGGGGTGCGGCGGAAGGTCCGGCCCATCGCCCGGACGACCTCCTCGGAGAACAGCGTGTTGCCGAGGCAGACGACCCCGTCCCCGACCTCCTGCCCGGCCCACGCCGGGCAGCTCGAGCCGGTGAACCCGGCCGCCCGACCCTTCGCGTCGACGACGCCGACCTGCCGCTCCTCCCGCCGCTCGTCGGTCGCCGTCAGGCGCCGAACGACGTCCTCGGCGGGGCGACCCGCGCGGAGCTCGGCGAGCCCCTCGGGGCCGTATCGGACATTGGCGTAGGCCTGGGTGGCGATCGCGCCGACGCCGGAGGCCGCCCACGGGACGACGGCGCCGACCGCGATGAACTTCGACTGGACCGCGACGCCCCATTCCCCCCGGGCCGGGTCGGCGGCGACGATGGAGAACGTCGACGGGCGCGCTCGCACGGGCGTCAGGCCGGCTCCGCCGGCGCGGGGGCCGGGGCTTTTCCCGAGGACGGGGGCGGCACCCGCTCCCGGATCGCCGCCCAGACCGCATCGACCGGGGTCCAGAACGGGGCGGCCGGTCCGGACGCCGTCAGGGCCGCCTCGGCGGCGGCGACCGGGGCGTCGAGGTCATCGACGGTGACGGCGTGGGCGCGGGCCCAGGCGACGGAGGCCTTGGCGAGGGCGAGCTGGCGGACCGCTTCGCGCCGGGCGCGGTTCGCCTCGCGCACCTCGGCGGCGAGGGCGTTCTCCGGGTCGTAGTGCGGGGGCATGGGGGCCGGGATGGCGACGCGGAGCTGGCGGAACGGCTCGGGGATCGTCGGCCAGCGCGGCTCGGCGAGCCTCACGGAGAACTGGTCGAGCGCGGCGTCGGCCCCGCGGTGGTCCCCGGCCCCGTAGAGCGACTCCGCGCGGGTGAACGGATCGAGGAGGTCCTTCCCGGGCGCGCCCTTCCAGAGGTCGAGCCGCAGGGCGACGCGGGCCGGTGCGAGGCGCCGGAGGACCTTCCGCTCGAGCTCGTCGACGGGCGGTGGCGGCGGGGCGGGGGCCCCCTCGGGGGGCCGGTTCGGGGCGCCGGGCACCTCTTCCCCCGGTCCTCCCCGCTAGAGGAACTCCTCGAACTCGCGGGTCACGTCGGGGTACTTGGCGTGGACCGCCTTCAGGATGTTGTGGACCGTGAGCTTCTCGAGGTGGACGCCCTGGAGGGCATCGACGATCTTGTCGAACGTCTCGTCGGAGAGGGAACAGAGCTTCTCCTTCGCGAGCCAGTTGCGGTAGAGCTTCTCCTCGAGCCGGGCCCGCCACCCCTTCTCGTACTTCTGGAAGAACTCCTTCGTCGGCGTCCTCAGGTGGACGGCCTCGGCCGCGACCTCCCCGCAGATCTTGCCGGCGATGCAGCCGTTCGCGATGCCGCCGCCGGTCAGCGGATCGATCATCCGCGCGGCGTCCCCGACGAGCATGATGCCGTCCGCCGCGGCCTGCGTGACGGGCTTCGATATCGACACGCCGCCGCCGACGACATCGATCGTCCGGCCCTTGGCGTACGCCGGATGCTTCGCGATCCAGTCGTCGAGGTACTTTCGGGCCTCGGCCATCCCTTGGATCTTCGAGAGCTGGACCCCGATGCCCACGTTCGCGAGGCCTTTCTCCTTCGGGAAGACCCAGACGTAGCCGCCCGGGGCGACCTTGCCGAGGTAGAAGTCGCAGTAGCGGACGTCGCAATCGACGTTCGTCATCCGGTACTGGAGGCAGGAGTCCATGTCCCGGAGGGCAAGGTTCGTCGGGAGCCCGGCCCACCGTCCGACCTGCGATTCGAAGCCATCGGCCCCGATCGTGACGGCGGCACGGATCTCGAACGGCTCGCCGAACTGCTTCGCGCGGACCCCGACGATCCGCCCGCCCTCCTTGAGGACCTGGGTCGCGGCGGTCTTCAGGAGGACCTCCGCTCCGGCGTTCGCGGCGTCGATGGCGAGCGCCTTGTCGAAGCCGTCGCGCTCGACGACGTAGCCGACCTCGTTCCCGGCGCTCTTCTCGTTGATCTCGAGGATCTTCTCGCTCGGCGAGAAGATGCGCGCCCCCTCGACCTCGACATTGATCCAGCGGCCGGGGGTGATCCCGACCTCCTTGAGCCAGTCCTTGCTCATCCCCTCGCCGCAACGCACGGGGCTGCCGATCTCCTGGCGCTTCTCGATCATCAGGACGCGGGCGCCGTTCTTCGCGGCCCACTTGGCCGTCATCGAGCCCGCCGGGCCCGCGCCGACCACCAGCACGTCCGTCGCGAGCTCCTTGACCATGCCGCCTCCGCTACGCCCGTCGACCGGCGGGGATCATCCGATCTCGATCGCCCCGACCGGGCAGGCCTTCACGCAGATCTCGCAGCGGGTGCAGATCTTCTCGTCGAAGGTGATCCGGGTCTCGTCGAGGTAGATGCAGTTGAGCGGGCAGACCCCGACGCACGCCCCGCAGTAGATGCAGAGCTGACCCGACGACTCGATGTGCCGGCTCTTCTTGGCCGTCGGCGTGCCGGGCATCGTCCGTCCACGGCCGGGTTCCGTATTAAAGGGTTCGCGGGACGGGCGGTCCGGGGCGGGCACGGCCTCGGCCGGGCGGCCCGTCCGCGGACGGTCGGTCGAGGCGACGGCCCCCCCGCCCGGTCGACCGGCCCCCCATGGGAGCGACCCGAGGGAGGGCCCCGGGACGTCCGGGCCGCGCGGCCCGGGGCGGCCCCGTCGCCGCGGCCCTCAAATACCCCCGCTCACGTGGTAGGGTCGGCGGAGGCGTCCGCCGGCGGGCCTCGGCCCGCGAACCGCCCCCCCGATCGCTCGGGGGGTCCAATGACGCCTACCTCCGAAACGGAAGGTGGGCGGCGGTGGGGGCGAGCTCGGACGCGATCATCGGGGTCCAGGCCGCCGCGGTGATCCTCCTCGCCCCGTTGATCGCGGGGATCGCCGCCCGGGCCAAGGCCTGGACGGAGTCGCGGCGCGGGCCCCCCGTCTTGCAGCCGTACTACGACCTCGCGAAGTACCTCCGGAAGGAGACGCTCGTCCCCGAGGGCGCGTCCCGGCTCTTCGTCGTCGCCCCGTTCGTCGCGTTCGCGGCGTACGCCGTGATCGCGGTCGTCGTGCCGATCATCACGCCCTACCCCCTCCCGGTCGCTCCGCTCGTGGACTTCCTGGGCGGGGGCCTCCTCTTCGGGCTCGCCGGCGCGGTCACCCTGCTCGCCGCGCTGGACGCGAGCAGCAACTATCCGGCGCTCGGGGCGAGCCGCTCGGTCTCCTTCGCCGCCCTCGCCGAGCCGACGCTCATCGTCGTGTTCTTCGGGGTCGCCGTCATCACCGGCACGGACAGCCCCTACACGACGAACAACGTCCTCGCCTCCTCCACCGACTGGTACCTGAGCCCGGCCCACCTGCTC
>JASHUV010000089.1 GCA_030039825.1 Thermoplasmata archaeon | reverse complement strand
CCGACCACGGCCCGCGTCGCCCGGTTCGCCTTCGGGGCGGACCACCCCGCGACCCGCATGGCCGAGGGCGACCTGTGGCGTCTCTATCCCTTCCTCCAGCAGGCCCCCCGGGGTCAGGGCCGCCACCTGAGGATCGTCCCGGATTTCGACCGGGCCGCGACCGCCCAGTACATCCGCTGAGGCGGGGAGGCGCTCGGCCCGCCCCCCCACCTCTTAAGGCGCCCCGCCTCTTCCGCCCGGGCGACGATGGTGAGCGTCGACGTTCCGTTCGGCATCGCGATGGTCGTCATCGGCATCGTCCTTCTCGCGTTGGAGCTCGCGCACCCGGGGGTCCTCCTGATCATCCCGGGCTCCATCATCATGGTCGCCGGCTTCCTCTACCTCTTCCTCCCCGACACGCTCCTCAACAGCTGGATCGGGCCGCTCGTCGTGATCGCCGTCGCCATCGTCGCGACCCTGATCGAGATGCGCTACCTGATGTGGATCGCCCCGCCCGGAGCTCCCATGTCGACGACGACCGCCGGTCTCGTGGGGGAGCAGGCCATCGTGACCGTCGCCGTCGTGCCCCACACGCTGAAGGGAAAGGTGCGCGTCAAGTCGGAGATCTGGTCGGCCCATGCCGACCACCCGATCGCCGAGGGGACGAAGGTCCGCGTGGTGCGGGGAGAAGGGGTCTCGCTCGTGGTCGAGCCGATCGACGCGGCCCCTTCGTCCTCCGCCCACTAGCGCGGATCCCCGACCGCGCGCGTCGGAACGGTCCCCCGCGACCGCTCTCGGGGAGCGGCGCTATGTAGCCTCGGGGGCTCGGCCGCCCGGTCAGGTGACGAGACGTGAGCAGCGGGGCGGATGTCGTTGGGGTCGTCTTCCTCGTCTTCATCGTCCTGGTCGTTCTCCTGATCTACCTTAACCGGGCCCTCTACCAGATCGCCCCGTACCAGCAGGGCGTGGTCACCCGTCTCGGCCGGTACCAGAAGACGATCAGCCAGGGGTTGAACCGGATCTCCCCGATCGCCCAGGTCGTCAAGGTCGACCTGAGGACGCAGGTCCTCGAGGTCCCCCGCCAGGAGGTCATCACCAAGGACAACTCGCCGACGAACGTCGACGCGATCATCTACATCAAGGTCGTCGACTCCCCGAAGGCGCTGTTCCAGGTCCAGGACTACCACGTCGCGACGGTCGCCCTCGCCCAGACGACGCTGCGGAGCGTCATCGGCGACATGGAGCTCGACGAGGTGCTCTACAACCGCGAGCGGATCAACACGCGGCTCCGGGACATCCTCGACGAGTCGACCGACCGTTGGGGCGTCCGGGTCGAGGCCGTCGAGATCAAGGAGGTCGACCCGGTCGGACCCGTCAAGGCCGCCATGGAGGAGCAGACGGCGGCCGAGCGTCAGCGGCGCGCCGCCGTCCTGCGCGCGGACGGGGAGAAGCGCTCCGCCATCCTCGTCTCCGAGGGGCAGAAGCGCTCCCGCATCCTCCAGGCGGAAGGGGTCCGGCAGTCGAAGATCCTCGAGGCGGAGGGCGGCCGGGTCGCCACGATCCTCGAGGCCCAGGGGGAGGCCCAGCGGCTGCGCATCCTGGCCCTCGGTGCCGGCCCCCTCGACGCGAAGGCCCTCACGGTCATCTCGCTCGACACGATCGGGCAGCTCGGCGATGGGCAGGCCACGAAGATCCTCTTCCCGTTCGAGTTCTCCCGTCTGATGGAGGGCGCCTCGGAGTACCTCGGGACCTCCCGGACCGTTCCCGACCGGACGCTCAACTCGCTCCCCGAGCTCGAGAAGCAGATCGGCTCCATGGACGACATCCTCGGCCCGATCCCGCGGCAGGAGGAGTTGATGACCGAGATCAAGTCGATCGAGGACGAGATCAAGGCCGAGTCGGCCGATACCGATGGGATCACCTCGCCCGCCGGAGGTCGGGGCGGGGGGGATGTCGCGCCGCCGCCGGACCTGAGCGACCCCGACGATCCGGACGCGCCCCGCCCGAGCCGGGCCCCGACGACCCCGCCCGCGCGCCCGGTTCCGGCTCCTCCGACCGGGGCGTCGAGCCCTCCCCCGCCGATGGCGGCCTCGATCGGGTCCGCCCCCGGCGCGGGGCTTCCTCCGCCCCCGCCTCCCTCGGCCTCGAACGACGTGAGCCAACGCCGTAAGCCTCCGACCCCGTGAGCCGAGCCGTCCCGCGCCGGCGCGCTCCCACCGTCCGGGCCTCCGCGTCGAACGGTGCCTCGAGCGGACCGGTCCGGATCACCCGCGACGGGGCGGTCGTCGAGCTGCGTCTGGACCGCGCCGAACGGCTGAACGCGCTCGATGTGCCGACGTTCCGCGCGCTTCGCTCCGCGCTCGAGGACGTGGCGCTCGATGAGAGCGTCCGGGCGGTCATCCTGGCCGGGACGGGTCGCGCCTTCTCGGCCGGGGGGGACGTCGGAGCGATGTCGGAGGCGGCGGCCGCCGGGACCCTGCCCGAGTTCTTCCACGAGCTGACCGGGGAGCAGGAACGCTCGGTCCGGGCCGTCGTCAGCATGCCGAAACCGGTCATCGCGGCCCTTCCGGGGGTGGCGGCCGGTGGGGGGCTCTCCC
>JASHUV010000088.1 GCA_030039825.1 Thermoplasmata archaeon | reverse complement strand
CCGCCGCGTCGTTCGGGTCGATGCCGTCGAGCGCGAAGGCGAAGATGCTCGGGCGCTCGCGCGGCGAGGGCGGGCCGATCCGCTTCAGGCCGGCGAGCTCCCCGATCGCGCGGCCGAGCCGCTCGTTCAGCGCCCGGTCGTGCGCCTCGATCTCGCCCGCCTCGAACCGCTCGAGGACCCCGAGCGCGGCTCCGGTCCCGAGGAGGCCAGCGTAGTTCTGCAGGCCCGCCTCGAAGCGGTAGGGCGGGGGCCGGAGGACGTGGTCGAGGAGGGTGGTCGATTCCACGGTCTCCCCGCCGAGCGCGGCGGGTCGAAGATCGGCGAGGGCCCCGGGCGCCCCGACGAGAACCCCCGTCCCCGTCGGCCCGAGCATCTTGTGCCCGGAGACGACATAGTAGTCCGCGCTGACCCGCGAGAGATCGACGCGGCGATGGGGGGCCGCCTGGCAACCGTCGAAGAGGACCTTCGCCCCGCGGTCGTGAGCGAGTTCCGCGATCTCGCGGGCCGGCAGGAGGCGTCCGTCGAGGTTCGAGGCGTGGAAGAGGCTCACCAGGCGGGGGCGGGCCGCGAGGGCCCGCTCGTACCCGTCGAGGTCGAACGCGGTCTCTCCCGGGAGCGGGAGCACGTCGACCACCACCCCGGTCTCGCGAGCGAGCCGTTGCCACGGGACGAGGTTCGAGTTGTGCTCCTGGTCGGAGATCAGGACCCGGTCCCCGCGACGAAGGCCGAATCCCTGGGCGAGGAGATTGATGCCCTCCGTCGAGTTCTTCAGGAACACCACCGACTCCGGCCCGCCGGGGGCCCGGAAGAACCGGGCCCATCGGGCCCGAACGCCCTCGATCCGTAGGCTCACCTCCTCCGACCACCGGTAGACCGACCGCCCGGCGCATCCGGGGAACTCCGAGTAGTACTCGTTCATCGCCCGGAGGACGGCATCCGGGACGAGCGACATGCACGCCGAATCGAGGTAGGCCGGAGCGGGCCCCTTCCCGCGCCGGCGGAGCGCCGGGAACTGCGGCCGCACCCGCCGCCAATCGGTCACATCGATCCTCCGCCGGCCGGACCGGGCCCGCGGACCGGAGGACCGGCCGCGGTCGGGGACCGGGCAAGGCGCCGACCACCTAGCCGTATAAGAGGGTCCGACGTGGGGAGGAGGGGGGCCCACGACCGCACGGTGGCGACGGCGGAAAACGGAGTCTTATTATAGTATGGCAAACATACTAAAGTTGGACATCCGGTCGTCCGAGATCGCCCTCGCGCGGTAGCGACGAACGGGAAGGAAACATGGCGAAGATCATCGGAATCGACCTGGGGACGAGCAACTCGGCGGCGGCGGTCCTGGAGGGAGGCCGCCCGGTCATCATCCCGAGCGCGGAAGGGACGACCGTCGGCGGGGGGAAGGCGTTCCCCTCCTACGTGGCGTTCACGAAGGACGGGAACCGGCTCGTCGGCGAGCCGGCGCGCCGCCAAGCGGTCTCGAACCCCGAGGGGACCGTCACCGCGTTCAAGCGCAAGATGGGCACCGACGCGAAGTACCGGCTCCAGGGGAAGGACTACACGGCGCCCCAGCTCTCGGCGTTCCTCCTCCAGAAGATCAAGAGCGACGCCGAGGCGTTCCTCGGCGAGAAGGTCGAGAAGGCCGTCATCACGGTCCCCGCCTACTTCAACGACAACCAGCGCCAGGCGACGAAGGACGCCGGGTCGATCGCCGGCCTCGAGGTCGTCCGGATCATCAACGAGCCGACGGCCGCGTCCCTCGCCTACGGGCTCGACAAGGCCGGGAAGTCGCAGAAGATCCTCGTCTTCGACCTCGGGGGCGGGACCCTCGACGTCACGATCATGGAGTTCGGCGAGGGGGTCTTCGAGGTCCTCTCCACGAGCGGCGACACCCAGCTCGGCGGCACCGACATGGACGGCGCGCTCACCGAGCACATCGCGAAGGAGTTCCAGAAGGAGAGCGGGATCGACATCCGCAAGGACAAGATGGCGATGCAGCGCGTCCGCGACGCCGCGGAGAAGGCGAAGATCGAGCTCTCGAGCACGCTCGAGACCCAGATCAACCTCCCCTTCCTGACGGCGACCCAGGACGGCCCCAAGCACCTCGCGCTCCCGCTCACCCGGGCGCAGCTCGAGGCGCTCGTCCGCCCGATCATCGACCGCTGTCAGGCGCCGCTCGATCAGGCGATCCGCGACGCCAAGCTCGCCAAGACCGCCATCGACCGGATCATCCTCGTCGGCGGCCCGACGCGGATGCCGATCGTCCAGAAGTTCGTGGAGCAGGCCGTCGACCGGCCGATCGAGCACGGCGTCGACCCGATGGAGTGCGTCGCGATGGGCGCGGCGATCCAGGGCGGCGTGCTCGCCGGCGAGGTCAAGGACGTCCTCCTCCTCGATGTGACGCCGCTCTCCCTCGGCGTCGAGACGCTCGGCGGGGTGTTCACCCGCCTCATCGAGCGGAACACGACGATCCCGACGCGCAAGAGCCAGATCTTCACGACGGCGGCCGACAGCCAGAGCTCGGTGGAGATCAAGGTCTTCCAGGGGGAGCGGCCGCTCGCCGCGGACAACGTCGCCCTCGGGAACTTCATGCTCACCGGCATCCCGCCGGCGCCCCGCGGGGTCCCCCAGGTCGAGGTCTCCTTCGACATCGACGCCAACGGGATCACGAACGTCTCGGCGAAGGACCTCGCGTCGGGGAAGAAGCAGGGGATCACGATCACGGCCTCGAACAAGCTCTCGAAGGAGGAGGTCGACCGGATGGTCCACCAGGCCGAGGAGTTCGCCGAGAAGGACAAGGAGCGGGCCCGCGTCGTCGAGCTCCGCAACCGGGCCGAATCGCTCTGCTACGAGGCCGACCGCGTCGTCGAGGCGAACAAGGGCAAGCTCCCCGAGGCCGACGTGAGCGAGATCGAGGGGAAGGTGAAGGCGCTCCGCGCCACCCTCGCCGAGAAGGACGCGAAAGGGCTCGACGAGGAGATCGCCGGCCTCACCCAGACCCTCCACCGGGTCGCCGAGCGCCTCTACCAGGAGGCGTCGAAGGGCGGCGGTCCCACCGGCGCCGGTGGCGTCTCGGGGAGCGCGGCGCCGACCGGCGACGCCCCGCCGACCTCCTCGGGCGGCGCCCCCGCGGTCGACGCGGACTTCAAGGTCGTCGACAAGGAAACGGGCGAGGAGAAGGGCCCCACCTAAGGGCTCCGCCGACCGGCGTGATCGCGCGGCGCCGACGCCGGCTCCCGCCCCTCGCCCGGTCGCGCCCCTCCCGGGCGGCGACGGGGACGCGGAAAGCGTGTATCACCGTGTATACGCGACCCGGGTTCAAGAGCTCGCGAGTCCCCCCGGACCTCCGATGTCCGCTTACCGACGCCATCCGCCCCCGGAGGACACCGCGGCGAGCGACCGGCTCCCCGAGCGAGCGGCCCATCGCCCCCGAGGGCGTCGGGACGGTCGGCTCGGTCCCGTCCTTATTGTCGGCCTGTTCCTGATCGCGGGGACCGGCTCGATCGCTCTCGGGCTCCTGCCTCAGGGGACGGCCCCCCCCCGCGGCGGCCCCTCCGGAGGCCCTGGGCCGAGCGGGGCCGTCGCGGGGTCGTCGCCCGCGCTCGCGCCGCCCGTCCCGGCGAGCCCCGTCCCCACGAACGCCACGACCGTGGCCGTCGGATCGTTTCCCGTCGCGGACCTCTATGATCCCTCGAACGGCGACGTTTACGTGACGGGTGACGGCGACTCCGGGAATCTGACGATCTTGAACGGCACCCAGGTGGTCGGGTACCTCGCTCTGGGCCACCACCTCGCGGCCTACCCGTCCCAGCTCCTCTACGATCCGTCGGACGAGCTCGTCTACGCGACCACGATGGGGCTCTACTCCTACGGCGGCGCTCCGTACGGCGGGGAGCTCGCGGTGATCAACGGCACGAGCATCCTCGCGACCATCCCCGTCGGCGCGGACCCGGCGGTCCTCGTGTTCGATGCCGCCGATGGCGCGGTCGACGTCGTCAACGAGCTGACGGCGAACGTCAGCGTCATCATCGGCACCCAGCTCGTCGCCACCTTGGCCGTCGGCTCCTACCCGATGGCCGCGGCGTACGATCCGTCGGACGGGTACGTGTATGTCGCGAACTACCATTCCGACAACCTCACCGTCCTCAACGGCACCTCGCCGGCCCGCTTCTACAACGGGTCGGCCTGGGGGGACTCGATCGCCCTCGGCGGCCTCGCCCCCTACGGCGTGACCTACGATGGCGCGAACGGCCTCCTCTACGTGGGGGGCGGGAACGGGACGCTCAGCCTGGTGAACGGGACCCGGATCGTCGCCCACCTCTGGACCAGCCCGTGGGGGTTCGTGGCAGCCTGGTCCGGGACGTGGCAGGCGAACTCTTCCCGGCCGGATTACGGCATGCTCTACATCGCGAACTACTGGGACGCGAACATGAGCATGTACAACGGCACCGCGCTCGTCGCCTCGACCAACGTGGGCAAGGGGCCGGAGGCGGCCATCGACGATGCCGCCGACGGGTTCGTCTTCGTGGCGGACAACGGGTCGAACGAGCTCACCGTGCTCTCGGGCCTCACCGTCGTCGCCTCGGTTCCCGTCGGGGTCTCCCCGGACGGTATTGCGATCGATACCGGCACCGGTTGTCTCTACGTGACGGATTACGGGAACGCGACGACGCCCGGCACCGTGACCATCTTGTGCGCCGGCTCCTTCCCGTCCTGGCCGACGTACCCGGTCGATGTCGCGGAGACCGGGCTTCCGGCGGGATCGCCCTGGGACTTCACGCTCGCGGGGATTGCCCGCAGCTCGACGTCGACGAACATCTCGGTCGCCGAGCCGAACGGGACCTACGCGTTCGGAGTGAGCGGGCCCGCCGGGTACGCGGCGACCCCCTCCTCGGGGACGGTCGTCGTGAGCGGGACCGGCGTCCGGGTCGCCGTTGCCTTCAACGCGACCGTCGCCCGGGTCCTGACCTACGCCGTGGACTTCACCGAGTCCGGGCTCCCCTCGGCGACGAACTGGAGCGTCGACCTCAACGGGAGTGTCCGGGTCACGACCGCGACGACGATCGCGATCAACGTGTCGAACGGGACGTACTCATGGCTCGCCTCCGCGATGGTCAACGGGAGCGGGCTCAACGTGTCCGGCAACCTCTCCGTCGCCGGGGCCGCCGCCGAGGTCAACGTCACCTTCCTCCTCCCGTCACCGCCGCTCGTCCCCCTCACCTTCCGGGCGTCCGGTCTGGGCGACGGGACGACCTGGTCGCTCACCCTCACGGCGACGGCGAGCGGCCTCGTCGTGGAGCTCCTCGCGAGCCTCACGCGCTCCTCCGCCGGCGGCGCGACCCTCCTCTTCGACGTGACCGACGGGGGCACCTACGACTATACGGCGACCGCGGCGGGCTACCACCCGGCGACCGGGACGGTCGCCGTCAGCGGGGACCGACCGCAGAACACGACCCTCGTGTTCGTACCCGAGGGTCCGGCGCCGCCCTCTGGGCCACCACCGCACTCCGGGAGCCCCGTCGCCGCGATCGGCGTCGGGATCGGCCTCCTCCTGGTCGCGGTCCTTGGGCTCGGGGGCCTCGCGGTCCGGGCGCGCCGCCAGCGAGAGGCGCGCCGGGAGGAGGGCCGGGAGCTCGTCGCCCGTCTCGGCGGGAGCGACTGGGAGCTCGGCGACGAGGCCGGCGCGGACCCTCGACGCTGAGATGCCCGGCCCCCTCCTCCCGAGGGTCCCCGGCCCCGGGCACGGCGTCGCGGCCCGGGCCGCCGGGCCCC
>JASHUV010000087.1 GCA_030039825.1 Thermoplasmata archaeon | reverse complement strand
CGCGCCGTTCGACCGCTGGTACGCCCGCCGCTACGGCCCGGGCGTCGCCTGGGGGCTCCCCCGATTCCGGACGAGCGTCGTCGAGCTCGACGACGCCTTCGAGATCGTCGCCGAGCTCCCCGGACTCCCGAGGCAGGGCCTCCAGGTCCGCCTGCAGGGCAGCGAGCTCACGCTCCGCGCCGAGACGCCCGCCCCCGCGACCGGCGGGACGGGCGACGGGAGCCCGTCCGAGGGACCCCAGGTGGTCTACGACCGGACCTTCGAGCTTCCCGAGGCGGTCGCCGCGAGCGCGATCCGGGCGAAGTACGAGAACGGGGTCCTCATCGTCCGTATCCCGAAGCCGACGCCGGCGCCCGAGGAGATGATCCCCGTTGCCTGAGCCGCTCGAGCCGCGCCCGTTCCCCTCCGGGCCGGAGCCCCCCCGCCCGTTCCCGGGCGGCTCCGGGTCCCCCCGGCCCTGACCGGTCCCGCCCCTCACCGGTGCGCCGGGACCGCCGGCGCACCGGCCTCCCGGTCTCACGCCGCCGCCGCCCCCGATCGCTCGGGTCCTGACGAGGGGCGCCCGATCGTCCGGCGCAGGGAGAGCGAGTTCGCGACGACGAGCGTCGAGGAGAGGCCCATCGCGAGCGCGCCCGCCACGGGCAGGACGCCGAAGACCCCGAGCCCGAAGAACGGAACGAGCGCCCCCGCGGCGATCGGCAGCAGGACGGCGTTGTAGCCGAGGGCCCAGAGAAGGTTCTGACGGACCTTGGCGACCGCGCGGCGCCCGGTGTCGAGCGCCACGACGACGCCCCGGAGGTCGGATCGCACGAGCAGGACCTGGCCGGCGGCCTGGGCGACCTCCGTCCCGCTCGCGAGGGCGATCCCGAGATCCGCGGCGGCGAGCGCGGGGGCGTCGTTCACGCCGTCGCCGACGAACGCGACCCGGTGCCCCTCCGAACGCTGGGTCGCGAGGACCGAGAGCTTGTCGAGGGGGCGCAGCCCGGCGTGGACCTCCGTGATCCCGACGGCCTCCGCGACGGAGCGGGCCGGACCCTCGAGGTCCCCCGTGACGAGCGCGACCGCGACGCCGCGCCGCCGGAGCCCGGCGATCGCCCCCGCCGCCTCGGGGTCGATCGACTCGGTGAAACCGAGCCGACCGATCGTCACGCCGTCGCGGACGACCTCCGACCAGGTGGTGGCCGCCGAGGCCTCGCCGGGGGGTACGTCGGCGCCGCCGCCCGGTCGGGCGGCGGCCCGGATCTCGACCTCCGCCCCGGACGCCCGACCCCGGACGCCGCCCGTCGTGAGCTCGACCTCCTCCACCCGCACCGGGGCGACCCCCTGCGACGACGCCGCGGTGACCACGGCGCGCGCCCACGGATGGGCGATCGCGCTCTCCAGCCCCGCCGACAGGGCGAGGAGCTCCTCCACCGTCCGTCCGGCCGATGGGCGGATCGCCGAGAGGATCGGGACGGTGCCGGTGATCGTTCCGGTCTTGTCCATCAGCACGAGGTCGACCCGCGCCGCGCGCTCGAGCGCGTCGCCGCCGCGGAAGAGGACCCCGTCCTCGGCGGCCCGGCCGGTCGCGACGAGGAGCGCGGCCGGGGTGGCGATGCCGAAGGCGCACGGGCAGGCGGTGATGACGACGCTGACGAACGCGAGGAGCGCGATGCCGGGTCCGGCCCCGGCGACCGCCCAGAGGAGCCCGGTCGCGGTACCGAGGGCGAGGACGAACGGGACGAACCACGCCGCGAGGCGGTCGGCGAGCCGTCGGAGCGGCACGCGCTCGGACTCCGCCTCGCCGAGGAGGCGCCCGACCTCCGCGAGGAAGGTGTCGGTGCCGACCCGCTCCGCCGTGACCTCGAGCCGCCCCGGGCCGTTGACGGCACCGGCGAGGACGCGGTCGCCGGGGGCCTTCGGGACCGGCCGCGCCTCCCCCGTGAGGATCGATTCGTCCGAGGTCGAGCGGCCGGAGGTGACGCGCCCGTCGGCGGGGACGCGTCCTCCCGGCGGCACGGTGAGGAGGTCGCCGACCTCGACGCCGCTCGCCGGGACCTCGAGGGCGCGCCCACCGCGGAGCACCGCGACGCGGTTCGGCAGGAGGGCGGGGAGCCGGAGGAGCGCGCTCGACGCCCGGGCCCGCGTCCGTCGCTCGAGGAGGTGGCCGGTCAGGATGAGGGAGACGATCAGGGAGGAGGCGTCGAAGTACGTCGCGGCCGGCAGGCGGCCGGGCAGGAGGACCCCCCCCGCGCTGTACGCGAAGGCGAGGGTCGCGGCGACGGCGACGAGCACGTCCATGTTCGCCCGCCGCGCTCGGATCGCGTCGAACGTCCCTTCGTAGAAGGTGAGCCCCGGGTAGGCGAGGACGGCGAGCGCGAGGAGGAGCTCGGCCCGCTCGGCGATCGGGCCCCGGACGAGGAGCTCGAGCCCGACGACGGCGATCGTCGCGGGCCAAGCGACGAGGAGGCGGCGGGCGAGCCGCTCCTCGGCCCGGACCGGATCGTCGAACTCCGCGAGGCATGAGCTACTACAGAAGTAGTAGGTTCGGCCATCGCGGAGGAGCGTCCGGTCGGCGGTGGCCTCGTCCACCGACATCCCGCAGATGGGGTCGGTGGCCATCTCTAGCGGGGCGTCGACGCCTCGAACCGGTCCCGGCAGGCGGCGGAGCAGAAGTAGGTCCGCACCCCCGCGCGCTCGGAGACGAACCGGGCCGTTTCCGTCTCCACCGTCATCCGGCAGATCGGGTCCGTGACCTTCATGGCGCGCCCGGCCGCCGACGATCGGTCGCGGGGCATAACCCCATCGGGCCGGAGGGGCGCGGAGCGCTCAGGCGGTGTCGAGGGTCTCGCGCGCGAGGGGGCCCCGGTGGTCGATGGCGGCGAGTCCGAGCTCCTGACGGAAGACGTTCATCGAGTCGGGCGCGTACCCCTCGTAGTGGTTGTTGAAGAACGCCCACGCCTCGGGGAGGTCCTCGGTCCTCAACCGGTCGGCCCATCGCTTCGTCTCGGCGGTCCGGTCGACCCGGCGCGCCCCGTGCTCCGAGGCGGGGACCGTCTCGTGGTCCCCGATGAACCGCAGGTACGCCCAGTCCGAGGTCACCTCCGGCGGGATGTCGACGTAGGTCAGGCTCGACCAGGCGAGGGCGCGCCGGCTCCGGGCGAGCAGATCGAGGAGGCGCGGGCGGGTGCGCCCCTCGTACCAGCCGCGGTGCCGCAGCTCGACGGCGACCCGGAGGTCGTCCGGGAACTCCGCGAGGCGACCGGCAAGGACGTCGAGGTTCGGGGGCGCCTCCGCCGGACGTCCGGGAGCGAACGACGGGGGGAACTGGAGGAGCAGGGGCCCAAGCTTCGGCCCGAGACGCCGGACCGTCTCCACGAAGCGCGGGATCGCCCCGGGCGACGGAGCGTTCCGGGGGTCGATCAGCTCGCGCGGGACCTTGAGGGCGAAGCGGAACCCCTCGGGGGTCTTGCGGCGCCATCCGTCGACGAGGAAGGGGGAGGGCGGCGCGTAGTAGGTCGCGTCGACCTCGACCGTATCGTACAGGCGGGCGTACCACGCGAGACGCTCTCCCTCGGCGAGCCGCTCGGGGTAGAGGCGGCCCCACCAGGCCTCGCTCGTCCAGCTCGACGCCCCGATCCGGACGTTCGGCGGCACGCCGGCCCAGAACCGCCGGGCCCCTAAGGCCCCGCGGGCCGCGCCGGCGTCACTCGGCGCTCCGTGGGGTGGCGACCGGTCCCTCGCCGCCGCCCTCGGCGGGCTCCTCCGACTGCTCGAGATCGAGGAGGTGGCCCATCCGCTTCTGCTTGGTCAGCAGGTAGGGTCGGTCGAAGTCGTTCGGCGGGACGACGAGCGGGATGCGGTCGACGACGTGGACGCCGTGGCGGCGGAGGTCGGCGATCTTCTCCGGGTTGTTCGTCAGGATCCGGACGGACCGGACGCGCAGCGAGTGGAGCATGTGGGCGGCGATGGCGTAGTCGCGCTCGTCCGGGTGGAAGCCGAGCATCTCGTTCGCCTGGACGGTGTCGGCGCCGTCGTCCTGGAGCTCGTAGGCCCGGATCTTGTTCGCGAACCCGATCCCCCGGCCCTCCTGGCGGAGGTAGAGGACGATCCCCCGGTCGATCTGGCCGATCCACCTCAGCGAGCCGATCAGCTGGTCCCGGCAGTCGCATCTCAGCGAGCCGATGGCGTCCCCCGTGAGGCACTCGGAGTGGATCCGGACGGGGACCGATTCCTGGTCGATGACGTCCCCGTGCACGAACGCCGCGTGGTCCCGGCGGTCCCGGGCGTTCTCGAAGGCGACGACCTGGTAGTCGCCGAAGCGGCTCGGCAACCGGGCGGCGGCGACGAGGCGCACGCACTCCGGCTCGTCGTCGCCGCAGGTGTGGCCCCGGTCCCCCTTGACGAGGTCGGCGACCGTCGGGCGGGCCCCCGCCATGCCCCGGGTCAGCGAGGGCGGCACTTAAACTGGAGCGAACCCGATCGGAACCCCCTCCGCGGGCTCCGCCCGACGGCGCGCCGGCGTAGGGTTATCCGCCGGGCCGGGCGTCGCCGCGGCGATGGACCTCTTCACCCACGTCCTGATCGCCTACCTCATCTCCTACGGGATCTGGGGGCCCTCGGGCCTCCAGTACATCGCCGCCGGCGCGCTCGCGGGGGGCCTTCCGGACGCCGACGCGCTGTTCTTCCCGCTCGCGAAGCGCTTCCCCCTCCTCCGCCACCACGGGATCACCCACTCCATCACCGGCGTGACGATCATCGCCGCCGGGGGGACCTTCCTCGTTCCCCACCTCTTCGCCGCGGTGATCGGCCCCTCCTTCGCCGCGGGCTCGCCGATCTACTACTTCCTCGCGATGGAGGTCGGCGGCCTGAGCCATGTCTTCCTCGACGGGTTCACCCACTACGCCGTCCCGCCGCTCGCCCCGTTCTCCGAGTGGGAGTTCCACCTCGACGCCGACCGGGCGATCAACTTCGGGACGCTCGCCCTCACCGCCGTCTGCTACGTCCTCATGGGCGAGGAGCGCGGGCGCGTGCCGGTCCAGTTCTGGGAGGTCACCGCCTGGGTGCTGCTCGCCGTCTACCTGGGCTACCTCGCGGTCCGGGGGATCGGCCGCTTCCTCGCCGGGCGCGCCCGGAAGCGGGGCGGGTTCGGCGGGGTCATCCCGACCGGGAACCCCCTCGTCTTCCTCCTCGCCGAGGACGGGACCTCGGAGGGCCGCACGCGCCTGCGCTACGCCCGCTACTCCGTCCTCCGCGGGACCCCCGACGCGCCGAGGGAGATCGTCCTGAACCGGAACGCGGCCTCCACCGGCCCCGTGACGAGCGCCCAGGAGGCGCTCGAACGGAGCTACGGGCCCTCGCTCGGGCTCGGGTGGCGGCTCTCGGACAGCTACCACTTCGCGGAGGTGCGCTCCGGGCCGGGCCAGTTCCTCGTGCTCTGGTACTCCCTCGAGTTCACGATGTTCGGCCGGGCCGTCGGGGTCCTCGCCCGCGTCGACGCCGACTCCGGTCGCGTGAGCGCCCGGTCGGCCTGGATGGCCCCGGCCCGGTTCGCCGCCGGCGGACCGGTCCCCCCGGCCCGCCCCGGCTACAGCAGGCTCAGGTAGAGGAAGATCGCGAGCGCGCCGCTCATGACGAGCTCGCTCACCGCGAGGAACGGACCGAGGCTCCCCGGCGAGATCCCGAAGCCGGCGAAGAGGATCGGGGAGTTGAGCAGCGTCTCGAGGAAGAGGGCCCCGAGGAAGACGAGCAGGCCGAGGACGTACGGGGCCCGGGTCGACCGGTAGTGCCGGGCGTAGACCCCGACGAGGGCCGCGAGGAGGACGAGCGCGAGCGTCGAGAACAGGACGTCGGCCCGGGCGATGCTGAACACGGGCGGCGGCGGTCCACCGCCGTGGCCCGGGCCCGGCGGGCCCTGCATCGGCCCGCCCGGGGTCGGGATGACGATCGCGAGGACGGTCCCCGCGACGAGCCCGATCACGACGACGACCAGCACCCAGAACGCCGCGCTCCGCGAGACCGTCCGACCCTTCTCCTCCGACATCCCTTGCTACCTCCGAGATCCCTTCGCCGTCGACCGCGACACGATCGCCTCCCACGCCTCCCAGCGGCCTTCGAGGGAGGCGGAGAGGAAGTACACCTGGCCGTAGCGCTCGCCGGCCGCCTCGATGAGGCGGTTCCGCTCGAGCACCCGCAGGTGGTGGCGGACGGTCATGTAATCGAGGTCGAGCGCCGTGGCGAGCTGCTGGGCGTTGCGCGGCTCTTCCCGCAGCGCCCGGACGAGCCGGGTCCGCGTCTCCGCCCCGCCGCTGCTTTGGAACAACCACCAGATCAGCTGTTGGAAGCTGTCCAAGCGAACCTGCCGGCCCCGCGAGCCGCCCCGGGGCTCTTCTAGGTTGTGACCGGCGGCGCGAGGTCGAACGGCGCGGGGACCCCGTCGGGGGCCCCCCGCGCCGCCGGGGGGCGTCGGCCCTATGCCCCCTCGCCGCCGG
>JASHUV010000086.1 GCA_030039825.1 Thermoplasmata archaeon | reverse complement strand
GGCTGGGTCCCATAATTCATAGCGCGCCTCCGAGCGCCCGGGCGCGGGCGAGGAGATCGAGGTTCTTCGTGATCACCCGCCATCCGGCCTCCCGCCGCTGCATCACTGCGGTCCGAGCTCGCAGGAATGGCCCCTGGTGCCGCTTCATGGCGGAGAACGCTCCTTCGACGTTCGCTCGGAACCGGTACGTCTCCTGGAACACCTCCGGGTGGTGGCGATAGCGGAGGATCATCCGCCGCCACACCGGGTGCCCCTTCGAGCGCGCCGGCCAGTGGAACTTCGGCGGGAAGAACGGCTCCCCGCCCCGCTCGGCGACGTACGTCACGTTCCGACGGCTCGCATAGGCCGCGTCCCCGAGGACGTTCCCGAGCGGCGCGGGCATCTGGTCGAGGAGGGGGCGCAGCATCGGAGAGTCCGCGACGTGGGGCGCGGTCAGCGCCCACGCGTGGATCAGTCCCCGCCCCTCCCCTTGGCACTCGCTGACGACGTGGAGCTTGCGGAACTGTCGGACCGTCAGCCGTCGGTGGTGACGGAAGCTGAACCACTCGCCCCGCGCGTGCTCGCCGAGGCCCGTCGAGTCCGCCGCAACCGTTCGAACTCCTCCGCCAGGGTCACGGAGTTTTTTTTGAACGCCTCCAAGACCCGGGTGTTGAGCTCGTGGAGCCACTCCTCAGGGAACCGCCGCTCCGCGCGCCAGAGGGTCATGCGCGAGGGGGCCTCCTCGAGGCCGATCTGGCGTCGTATGTCGGAGGCGACCCAGAGCTCCCCCTCGGCCTGGCGGTAGTCCCACCCCATTGCGTGCATCAGCCCGATCGCCTTCGCCATCGGTTCCCACGGGAACCGCTCGGGACGACCTCGACGGTGGGCCCCCGGACGCCCAACCTGGGGCTGGTGGCTCCAGCCCCGTGGCTTGGTCATCTCGGGGAGGATCTCCTCGAGCAGTCGGGTGACGATCTCCAGCTCATGCCGACGGACCCGATCGTAGGCCCGGTAGGCGGCGCGGCGGTCTTCGGGCATCTCGAGGAGAGATTCCGGTCATTTAGACCCGACTCCGCTCCACTGGAAGAGGGTCCCCTCTCCCCGAGAACACCAGACGTTCACCGAATTATGGGACACAGCTCGGTTCTTCCGGATTTTACGGCCCACCACCTCGGAGGAGGGGCCGATCCAACCCCATCCTCACCCGGGCGCAGATTCGAGCCGGGAACCTGGTGACTTGCGCTCTTCTCCAAGTGCTTTCAGGGAACGAAGAGTTGCTGACGAAGACACTGCTTCTCCCGACTTCTCATTCGGCCGCACCCGGCTGATGGCGGGTACGTGTTTAGCGCCTGACAGCGCTTCGATCAGCTGAGCACCGCCGAGAGGCGCTCGACCGGGTCCTCTCCCCGGAGCTTCCAGGTGCCGAGCACGCTGAGCAATCGGGCGAACACCTCGGCCCCTCTCGCCTTCCTCAGCGTCCCCACGATCTTGCGGAGCACCACCGCCTCTCGCAGCGCTCGCTCTCCTCGGTTGTTCGTGGGTTCCACACCGGGGCGCTTCAGGAATGTCAGCCACGCGCCCCATCCGTTCCGAAGGTACTGGCCGACCTTCCGACGGCTCTCCCACCGACTCGCCTCGTAGCGCCGAAGGAGGCGCCCCAACTCTCGTCTCCCGATCCGATGGAGCCGTCGACGGTGCGCCGCACCATCGTCCTCCGCCAACTCCCGGGTCATCCATCGATAGAGCTCGGTCAGCTCGTCGCTGAGGAGCTCGCCTCGCGGCTCCTCGTCCTCGGCGTGCCGCGCCATGCGAAGGAGGTGTGCCCAGCATCGCTGGAGGACCCATCCCAGCTCTCGGTGCGGGTAAGCGCCGTGTCCATCACACACGATCACCCTCCCTCGGAACCCTTTCCCGAGAATCTCCCGGACCACCCCCTCTCCTCGGCTCGGGCGAAGCACCAAGAGCGCATCCACCTCGGTGGAGAACGTCCAGAGCCACCAGCGCTGCCCGTCCACTCGGTAGCTCGTCTCATCGGCGTACACCACGGGGGAGGCGCGGATCCGCTCGAGGAGAGCGCGCTGCTCTCCCTCGAGCCGTCGGCTCGCGTCCCAGAGCAGCGCCTGGAGCGTCGCGGTGCTCATCGGAGCGCCTTCCCGGGCCAGGCGCTCCTGGAGCTTCCGATAGGGAAGCCGCTCGAGAATCTTCCCGAGGACCACCTCGCTCTGGAGCTGGGGGCCGTAACCGGAGGGCTCCCGGCCGCTCGGAAGCGTGGCGCGGGTCTCCTCGCCACAGTCGGCACAGCGGTAGATCCCGATCGTGTACTCAGTGACCATGGCCTTCCGAGGCGGAGGGAGTTCGACCTCGGTCCGGGTGTCGGTGCCGATCGACCGCAATCGGGGGCCGTGGCAGTTCCGGCACCTCGTGGCGAGGAGGGGGATGCGCCGGTCCGGGGTCAGCGGTCCTCGGGACCACCCCGGATGGCCGAGCTTCGGTCCGGGCTTGCGGCGCTCCCCGGGAGGGACCAAGGGGCGCATGGGGAGGTGGCCCGGGGCGTGGTTCCGGACGCTGGGAGGGACATTGGGGTTCTCGTGTACCCGGAGCCTTCGACGGGCCTCCTCGAGTTCCTTGCGCAGACGAGCGAGCTCGGCGTCCTTCGCCTCGAGATCCTTGAGGAACTTCTCGAGCTTCTTCTTGGAAACGACGATCTCCTCGTCCCCGGGATCTTCGGGGGCAAACCGCAGCAGCCGAACGCCCGAGGTCATCCG
>JASHUV010000085.1 GCA_030039825.1 Thermoplasmata archaeon | reverse complement strand
GGGACAATGGCTGACCCAGGTCGCCGACCGGCTCCACGGACTCCTCGACGAGGATGCGATGGCCTCGAGGGGGTGCCCATGACCGAGACCTCTCCCCTCCCCTCCAGCCGCGCGCCGTCCCCCGAGGTCGTGCCGAAGACGATGGAGAACTTCGACAAGGCCTACGCCAACCGGATCATGATCGTCCTGGCGGCGATCGTCATGATCGTGCTCTACATCGAGGGGATGCTGACCCCCTCGCTCCCCACCATCCAATCCGACTTCCACGTCGACGAGGCCCAGGTGAGCCTCATCATCTCGGCCTACGCCGTCTCGGGCGTCGCGCTCTCCCCGGTCGTGGGGAAGCTCGGCGACATCTACGGGAAGCGGAAGGTCCTGATCGGCGTGATGCTCGCCTACGCGGCGGCGGTGAGCGTCACCGGCTTCTCCCCGGACTTCACCTTCATGGTGGTCGCCCGGACGATCCAGGGCGTCGGCCTCACGATCCTCCCCGTCGGGATGGCGCTCGTGCGGGAGGAGTTCCCCCGCGAGCTCGTCCCGCGCGCCCAGGGCCTCCTGAGCGCGATGTTCGGGATCGGCTTCGCCATCAGCCTGCCGCTCGGCTCCCTCGTCTCCCAGAACTACGGCTGGCGCGACACCTACCACTCCTCGATCCCGTTCGTCCTGCTCCTCACGATCCTCGTGATCCTGACCGTGCGGGAGTCGGCGTACCGCCGCCCCGGGACGAAGGTCGACTTCGGCGGCGCCGTCCTCCTCGGCGGGGCCCTCGCCGGGTTCGTCACCGCGCTCGCGCAGGGCGAGGCGTGGGGCTGGACCTCGCCGCTCACCCTCGGCTTCGCCCTCTTCGGCGTCGTCCTGATCGGGCCGTTCCTCCTCTACGAGGCCCGATGGCGCCGGCTCGGCCGGGAGCCGATCATCGACAACCGCCTGCTCGCCGAGCGCAACGTCGCCGTGACGAACGCCGTCCTGACGGTGGCGGGGCTCGGGATGTACCTCGCGCTCTTCGTCCTCATCTACCAGTTCGAGTACCCGGTGGTCTCGGGGGGCTTCAATACCGCCTTCCCCTCGATCAACATCCTGAACGCCGGCCTCGACATCATCCCGCTCGCGGTGGCCATGACGCTCGTCGCCGCCGCGGCGAGCACGGTCGTCTCCAAGATCGGCGTCAAGCCGCTCGCCCTCACCGGGAGCGCGCTGACCGCCCTCGGCTTCTATCTCGTCTCCCTCTCCGGCTCGCTCGACCAGACGCTCCTCGACGAGCTTGTGATCGGTGCCGGCATCGCGCTCCTCAACGCCTCGGTGATCAACCTCCTCGTCCTGACCGTCGACCCGCGCGACATGGGCCAGGCGACGGCGATGAACAACGTCTTCCGGAACCTCGGCGGGAGCGTGGGCGCCCCGATCGCCGGCTCCCTCCTCGCGACGTACACCCTCACCCACGGCGTGTACGCCGGGAGCGGCCTGCCGGCGCACATCGCCTTCCAGTACGCCTTCTGGATCGCCGCGCTCGTGACGGTCGTCGGCGGGATCGCGGTGGTCTTCGGCCAGGAGGTCCTCGGGCCGAGGCGCCACGCGAAGTTCGCCCACCTCCCGACGCTCTCGCGGGACGGGCGCGCCACCCCCCCCACCGGCGGTCGCGTCCCGACGGCGCCGGCCGACGGAACGCCGATACCGTCCGCCGTTCCTTCCGGACCCGCACGCTGAGGGGGCCGCCGCCCCGGGGATGGGTCCGGTCCTAGAGGCCCAATCGTCCGCGGAGGAACTCGAAGGCGCGGCGTCCCTTCTCCGTCTTCGGGCTCACGGAGAGGGGACCGGGCGGCACCTTCGACCGGTCGCGGGTCCTCAACGCCGCCTCGAGCCGCTCGAAGGGGACCTCGATGACCACGTCGGCGTCGTGGACCGCCCCCGGGCTCACCGAGACCCTGGCGTCCTCGCCGACGACGAGAGAGGCGGACGCCCGGGGGGTCGCGAAGACCCATCGCTGGGGCAGGTGCGCCTTGAGGACCATCCCCGTCAGGCCCTGCATCGACCCGGCGAGGCGGCGCTCGATCTCGGGCACGAGGCCGGACAGGAGCGCGACGAGGCGTCCCTGATCGGCCGCGCCGGGACCGTTCACGTGACCCCGAGTCCTCCCCGCGGATATCGCGCTTTGCCCCTTCGGCGGTCCAATAGGAAACCTTCGGGACTTATGACCCCCCGACGCGATCGCGCGGCCGCTCCGAGATGAAGCGTCCCGGCCTCCTCCTCCCCGCGATCGCGGTCCTCCTTCTCCTCCTCCTGCCGTCGATGCCGGTCGGGGTGGGCGGGCGGGCGTCCGGATCCGATCGCGCGGCCGCGCCGGTCGCGGGGGCGTCGGCCGGGCCCCCGGCGCCTTCGCGGGCGCTCCCGGCCTCCGGTAACGGTTCCGCCGGGGCGCTCGATCACACGCTCGTGCTCGCGAACTCGACGTTGACGAACGGGGCGTTCGCTCCGGTGAACGGCGTGTATCCGTCGGCCCTCGCCGACGTGCCCTCGGCCGGGCGTCTCTACGTCGCCGCCGAGGGATCGGCCTCCCTCCTCGCCGTCGACCCCCTGACCGGGGCGCTCCTCGGTTCGACCCCGGTCGGTGGCTCGCCCGTGGCGGTCGTCGACGATCCGGCGACGGGGGAGGTCTTCGTCGCGAACCGGGACACCTCGAACGTCTCGGTCGTCGGGGCGTCGAACGGCTCGGTCCTCGGGGCCATCGCGGTCGGGACCACGCCCCTCGCGATGGCGCTCGACCCGGCGAACGGCGAGCTCTACGTGGCGAACGAGGGTTCCGGCAACCTCACCGTGATCGATGCCGCCCGACGGATCCCCGTCGCCTCGATCCCCGTCGGCACGGATCCCGACGGCGTCGCCTACGACAACGCGACGGGCGAGGTCTACGCCGCGAACTTCGGTTCGAACAACCTCTCGGTCATCGATCCGGGCGACGCCGCGCTCGACTCCTCGATCCCGGTCGACCCCGATCCGACGGCCGTCGCGTACGACGCGGCGAACCGGTCCGTGGTCGTCGCGGACGGGGCGTACGATGCCGTGACCGTGGTCGACACGGCCTCGGCCACGGTCATCGCGACGATCCGGCTCGCGCAGCAACCGGCGAGCGTCGCCTACGACGCGGCCGCCGGCCTCGTCCTCGTCGGCCACCGGACCGAGCAGAACGTCACTCTCTTTGACGCC
>JASHUV010000084.1 GCA_030039825.1 Thermoplasmata archaeon | reverse complement strand
GGGGCGGTCCCCGAGCCGCGCGGCGGGAGACGCCGCGCCAGGAGGATCGCCGTGGCGAGGGTGCTCACCGCGGTGATGACGAGGAGGACGAAGACGATGAAGCCCGCGATGAGAGCGTAGGTGAGGAGGTGGCCGAGGGAGGAGAGGCTGAAGCCGCCGGACCCGTTGTTGCTGTTGTTCGAGCTCGAGCTATCGGAGCTTCCGTTGCAGTTCGACGTGCAGCCGTTGTTGTTATCGTTGTTGCCCGAGGAGGAGGTGACCGTCAGGGAGGAGGTCGCCTGCTTCTGGGCCCCGTCCGCGTCGGTCACGTTGACCGAGACCGTGAGCGTCCCCTGGCCGCTCGAGGCGCAGCTGAACGGGGGGACGCTCGTCGACGGGCAGCTTCCCGGGAGTCCCGACCACGCGTAGGAGTACGGCGCGACCCCGCCGCTCACGGACAGGGAGTAGGTCACCGAGTTACCGGAGGTGACCGAGGAGGGGTCCACGCCGAGCGTGCCGATCGAGAGGGCCGGATCGACGGAGAGGCGTTGGGTCGTGTTGCCCCAGTCGCCCGCCCCGTCGGTCACGTTGACCATGAGGGTGAACGAACCGGAGGCGGTCGGGGTCTCGGAGGCCTCGGAAACGTTGCCGGGAGGGCTCCATCCCGGCAGGTCCGAGGTCCAGGTGTAGGTGTACGGCCGGCTCCCGCCGCCCGGATTCACGCCGAACTGTGCCGCGACCCCGACCTCGGCCGTCGACGGCAGGGTCGAGATCGTCCCGACCCCGATGATGTTCGAGCCGTTCGACGGGTGGAGGAGGGAGGCCGGGGTGAGAGGCCCCGGGACGCCGTGGGCGGGAGACGGGGCGAGCGCGGGGACGGCCGCGGCGGAGGCGCCCAGGGCCATCAGGAGGATCGCGATCCCTACGAACCGAGCGCGAGGAGGCCGGCCCGGCCGGGAGGACCGAGCGACGCCGAACGCCGCCATCCCCTCGACATGGCCGATCCCCCGAGCATGAAGGTATCGTCGGACGGGGCCGGTCGGGGAGGGGCCTCCGGCAAGGGCTTTCGGCCCGCTCGGCCGTGGGGTGGGGTGGGCCGGATCCGTCTCGGCACGAGCGGTTGGGACTACCCGGAGTGGGCCCCCCGGATCTACCCCCGGCGCACGGGGATCGACCGCCTCGCCTTCTACGCGCGTCTCTTCCCCATCGTCGAGATCAACACGACGTTCTACCGCACGCCCCCGACGTCCCTCGTCGCCACCTGGGCGCGGCGGACCCCGGAGGGCTTCCGGTTCACGGCGAAGTTCCCGCGGACCATCACCCACGAGCGGCGGCTCGAAGGGGCGGACACCGAGCTCGCCGGCTTCCTCACGGCGATCGCCCCGCTCCGGGAAGCGGGAAAGTTCGCCGCGGCCCTCCTGCAGCTCCCCCCATCCCTACCCTTCCGAGAGACCGCGGTCCGGGCCTTCTACGAGCGCCTGCCGACGGACCTTCCGACGGCCGTCGAGTTCCGGGAGCCCTCCTGGTTGGCGCCCGCCTCCCTCGATCTCCTCCGTGAGTTTCACCTCGCCGCCGTCGCGGTCGACGAGCCGCTCCTCCCCGTCGACCTCCGGGTGACGGCCCCGTTCGCCTACGTCCGCTGGCACGGTCACGGGCGTCCGATCTGGTACGACTACGCGTACACCCCGCCGCAGATCGACGAGTGGGTCCCCCGCCTCGGGACGTTGGCCGAAACGGCCTCCGAGGTGTACGGGTTCTTCAACAACCACTTCCGGGGCGACGCCGTGGTGAACGCGCGGGACCTTGCCGAACGGCTGGGTCTCCCGCCGCCTCCGGGCGGGCCCCGGCTCGGGGCCTGAGCCCACCACGAAACGGCCGCTCCGACGACGGTGAAACGCCTGCCTCTCGGGAGCGTTTCAACGCCCCTCCGCGGAGGGATATGCGGGGTGCCGGGCTCCGAGCCTAGGATGGCGGTCGACGCGCTCTCCGTTCCCCCGGTCCTCCCGGACCTGCGCCCCCCGGGGGTCGGGCCGCAGCTCCGGCCTCCCGCCCCCTCCCGGCGGGCCCGGAGCGCCCCGCGGGGCCCGCCCGCCCCGGCCCCGCTCCTACCGGACGCCCCGGCGATCTTCCCGTGGCTCGCCCGCCGCTTCTCGGGGGGCGAGGCGACGCTCGTGATCGGGGGCGGGCCCGCCGTCGAGCGCCTCCTCGAGCTCCTCTACGCGGGGAGCGCCAAGGCCGGGGGCGAGGTCTCGCTCGTGGAGGGCGCGAACCGCCTCGACCCGTACCGCGTCGCCGAGACCGGCCGCGTCGTCGGGGCGGAGCCCCCGGAGGTGCTCCGGCGGGTGCGGATCGCCCGGGCGTTCACCGCCTACCAGCTGGTCGCCCTCGTCGACGGGTGGCGGAAGGAGATCCGGCGGCGCCGGCCGACGCTCCTCGTCGCCCACGACCTCCCGGCCCTGTTCGCGGGCGAGGAGGTCCCCGAGGAGGCGAAGGGCCCGCTCCTCGGCCATGTCGCCGCGACGCTGCGCACGATCGCCGAGACGACCCGGGTCCCGATGCTCCTCACCGTGCCCGGCGGGCCCGCCTCCTTTCCCGGCCTCGCCGAGCGGGGGCCCCGCCTCGCGGAGGTCGTCCGGATGCGCCCCGCCGAGGGGGCGCTCCGCCTCGAGGCGTACCGGGCCTCGGAGGGTCTCACCCTCGTCGGTCGTCCCTCCGGGCAGAGGGGCCTCGAGGAGTTCGAGGACGCGCCCTCGGAGGAGGTGATCGCCTCATGGGACGGACCGCTCCGACGTACCGGCAGGCGCTCGAGGAGCGGCTGAAGCGCTGGGACTCTTTCGGGCGCCTCCTCACCGACCCGGAGGACCGGGCCGCCTTCGAGCGGATCCGCCGGGCGACGCGGCGCTACATCGCCCAAGCGACCTACGCCGGGAGCCCCGACCTCCTCGAGATCATCGTCCTCTCGGCGCTCGTCGACCTCGCCCGGGAGATCCCGCCGAGGGCCGGGAAGGGCTGAGGAGTTCGGATCGGCCGAACGGCGGGCAAGGGCGCCCCCGAAGGGCGGCCATCGGGCGAACGGCGGCCGGGGGCGAGCGGGATAACCTACCTCGAACCGAACGGAACCTACGCGTTCACGGTCGCGGCCGTGACCGGATATTCGGTCGCGCCGGGAAGCGGGGAGGTCGTGGTCAAGGGCTCCGGCGTGACGGAGGCGACCACGTTCACTTCGACCGCATCGAAGAGCTCGACCACCCCGCCGGTCACGGGCACCCCCACGACGAGCGAGTTCCTCAGCCTGTCGACCCCGGACGGCGACGAGCAGTCGGGCCCCACGCCTCTCCCGAGCCGCCGAGCGAACCCGCGTTCCGCCGAACGCCGCGGCGTCGATCCGCTCCCCGCTCACGACCCTGGGGGCGTCGAGGGCCCGAGGGGCGACCTGCACTGACGGCAGTATACCGCCCGGGAGCGAGGCTGGACCTCCCCGCACCGGGGGCAGGTGACGGCGGCCTCCACGAACATCGGGCGGTGGACCGTGGCCCCCGGCGGGACCCCGCCGAAACCCACGAAGCTCCCCGGCACCGGGACGGGTTCGTCCTCCCCGGCGGGATCGGGGCCCCCGTCCGTCACGTCGACGCCGCCCAGGACACCTCAGAAGGATCCCGGCATCGGGATGCGCCCTCCGTACTCCCCCAGCCGGTCCTGCATGGCGGAGAACCGCCACACCATGAGAAGGGCCACGAGCGGCAGCCAGGCCACGAGGAAGAGGACGCCGATCCCGAACGCGTCCGGGATCGTCCACACGATCGCGAGGTAGACCGCGGAGCCGACCCCGAGGCCGACGACGCTGAGGAGCCTGTAGGTTCGGAACTCCATCGTACCGGCCTACCGGATGGGACGGCTCGAGGGCTCATGGCGTCTCTCGAGTCGTGCATCATTCTTGGGAGCGACTTCGCTCGAGTCAGGCGGACCCGAGGTCGTGTTTCGGGCGCACGGTCCACGGTGAGGTGCCCCTCACTCGAGTCGTAGGGAGTCGTTGCGCGCGAGGTCTTCGGTGATCCACCTCACCGATCCGCTTCGTCATGGCGCCCACCGTCCTGCCCGGGTCCACGGCCCGGG
>JASHUV010000083.1 GCA_030039825.1 Thermoplasmata archaeon | reverse complement strand
TTGCGGTAGGAGAGCTGGGCCTCGGCGTTCATCGCCTGGATCGAGAGGGTGCCGAGGAAGGAGGTCGAGTTGTACTCGTACGCCACGCCGGCGGGGGTCTCGCCGACGTCGGCGATCCCGTAGGGGGCGGCGTCGTCCGCGGCGAGGTGGGGGCGGGTGAGGGCCTGCCCGTCGGGGGCGAGCCGGACGGCCGAGGGGGCCGTCGCGGGCGCCGCCGGTGCGGGGCCCCCGAGGGGGGTCGGTGACGCCGCGGAGCGGTCGCTGGCTCCGAGCCCCGCGAAGGAGGAGAGGGCGAGGAGGGCCAGGGTCCCGACGAGGACCGGTCCGGTCCAGCGGCCCCCGCCGGGCGGGACCGGGCGGCGACCGCGGTGAGAAGGGGACATCCGGTCCACCTTCGACGCTACCCCAGAAAAGGCTGTCGGGGGTCGATTCCGCACCGGGCGTCCGACGGTCAAGGGACGGGCGAGCGTTCGGGGGCGGGCGCCGGTCAGAGCTTCTTGATCGCCTGAACGAGCTTCGCCACGCTGTCCTGGGCGTCGCCGTAGAGCATGCGCGTGTTGTCCTTGTAGAACAGGTCGTTCTCGATCCCCGCGAACCCCTTGCCCTGACCCCGCTTGAGGACGATGACGTTCTTGGCCTGGTCGACGTCGAGGATTGGCATCCCCTGGAGGGGGCTCCCGACCCGACGCGCCGCGGGGTTCACGACGTCGTTCGCGCCGATGACGAGGACGACGTCCGCGTGGGCGAACTCCGGGTTGACCTCGTCCCGGTCGAGGAGACGATCGTAGGGGACCCCCGACTCGGCGAGGAGGACGTTCATGTGCCCGGGCATGCGTCCGGCGACCGGGTGGATCCCGAACCGGACGGACACCCCCTTCGCCTCGAGGACGTCCATGAGCTCCTTGACCTTGTGCTGGGCCTGCGCGACCGCGAGCCCGTACCCCGGCGTGATGATGACGCGCGAGGCGTAGGCGAGCATGACCGCGGCGTCGTCCGGTTCGATCGACCTCATCGACCCGGTCACCCCCGCCCCGGAGTCGACCGTCGCCCCGAACGCTCCGAAGAGGACGTTCCCGATCGAGCGGTTCATCGCCCGCGCCATGACGACGGTGAGGATCGTCCCGGCCGCCCCGACGAGGGTCCCGGCGATGATCATCGCCGCCGCGGCCGCGCCGGCCCCGGAGTCGACGAGCGCGACGCCGTCGAGCGCGACCGCGACGCCGGTCAGGGCGTTGTACATCGAGATCACGACGGGCATGTCGGCGCCCCCGATGGGGAGCGTCATCAGGAGGCCGTAGCCGAGGGCGAGGAGGAAGAACACGGCGAGCCAGGTCGGGGCCGCGAGGTAGAGCGTGAGGCCGGCGAGCCCGATGGCGCCGGCGAGCACGACGAGGTTCACCGGCTGCTGGCCGGGGAACGTCACCGGTCGGGCCGTCATCCAGCCCTGGAGCTTCAGGAAGGCGATCACGCTCCCCGCGAAGGAGATCGACCCGATCAGCGCCCCCGCGAGGGCGAGCCCGAGATACGAGGGGGCGTCGGTGAACGCGACGAGCTCGACGGCGGCGATCCCGGCGGCGGCGCCCCCGCCCATGCCGTTGAAGATGGCGACCATCTGGGGCATGTCGGTCATCTTGACGCGCTTCGCGGCGACGTAGCCGAGGACCCCGCCGATCGCGGCGCCGCCGAGGATCAGGAGGAGGTTGCCGAGCCCCGGCACGAGGAAGGTGACGAGGACGGCGACGAGCATCGCCGCGCCGGCCGCCACGATGCCCCGCCGGGCCGTCTTCGGATCGCTCATCTGCTGGAGCGCGACGACGAAGAAGACGATCGTCAGCACATAGATCGGGTCGACGAGGTCGATCACGGCGGACCGCCCTTCGACCGCGACCGGTCGAACATCTGGAGGATCCGCTCCGTCACGACGTAGCCGCCCGTGACGTTCATCGCGCCCATGATGACGGCGAGGAACCCGAGGATCTCCTCCGCCGTCGTGGTGGCGAAGCCGAGCGCCACCATCGCGCCGATGAGGACGATCCCGTGGATGAAGTTCGAACCGGACATGAGCGGGGTGTGGAGGAGCACGGGGATCCTCCGGATCACCTCGTAGCCCACGAAGGCGGCGAGGACGACGATGTAGAGGATGAACCAGATCTCCGCGATCATGCCGGTCCCCCGAGGAGCTCGCGGGTCGGGCCGTGCACGATCGCCCCGCCCTTCGTCACGAGGGTCGATTTCAGGATCTCGTCGGTCCCCTCGTCCTCGACGAGACCGTTCGGGCCCGCGAGGATGCCGAGGAACGCCGCCACGTTGCGGGCGTACATCTGGCTCGCGTCGAACGCCGCCCGGCTCGGAAGGTTCGTCGGTCCGACGATCGTCACGCCGTTCGCGCGCACCGTCTCGTCCGGGCGGGTCAGGGCGCAGTTCCCGCCGGACTCCGCCGCGAGGTCGACGATGACCGCCCCCGGCTTCATCCGGGCGACGGCCTCGGCCGGGACGAGGATGGGCGCCTTCCTCCCCGGGACGTTCGCGGTGGTGATCACGACGTCGGCCCGCGCGAGGGCATCCCCCACCATCGCCGTCTCCTGGACCTTCTCCTCCGCGGTGAGCTCCCGCGCGTACCCCCCGGAGCCCTCGGCGTTGATCGCGAGCTCCAGGAACTTCGCCCCCAGGCTGCGGACCTGCTCGCCGGCCGCCCGTCG
>JASHUV010000082.1 GCA_030039825.1 Thermoplasmata archaeon | reverse complement strand
GCTGGCGACCCCGTTGGGACGAAATCGCCTCGGCTTGGGACAAAAACCCCCCGGGAGTGGACTCTGACGGGGGCCCGGGCGACGAGGCTCCGTCAGGAGACCGGCCGTGAATCAAAATCTCAGCAGCTGAAAAAGAACCCTCGCCCGGACGGCTCGGGATTCCGGACGAATCCCAAAGTCGGTCCGAGAGGGAACCGTTATCAAAGCGAGGCCTTCGTGGGCGGCGCGCCGATGTCGACCCCCTCCGCCCCGGCGATCTCCTCCCCGCCCGCCGTCGCCTCCTCGGCACCGACCCCGGCGTCGGCCCGGGCCCCCCCTTCCGGCCCGGCCCCTCCGACCCTCCGGGACCTGCCGCTCGCCCGTCAGGCGTCGTTCTGGGGGTTCGCGATCCTCTTCGTCCTCGCGATCGCCTTCTACCTCTGGTGGGGGCTCTCCTTCGGCGTTTGGATCGACAACGGCGTCTACGCCGTCGTCGCGACGCTCGCCGGATTCGGTCTCGCCGGGATGTGGCTCTGCCTCCCGACCCCGCACCGGCCGATCCCGTCGGACCGATAGGTCCCTCCGCCCGCCGGGCGGACCGCTCCGCAGCCGCTCACATCGGTCGCCCGGCGAGCGCCCATCGGGCGCCCTCGGACGAGCCGCAGACGAGACACGGGCCGGGAGCTCCGCCCGCGATCGGGGGGGGCCCCTCGGGGGTGCCGAGCAGCGCGCCGTCGATCGCCGTCTCGATCCGGTGGCCGCACGCCTCCTCCCCGCACCAGGCGAGCTGGCGGACCGTCGTCGAGTCGGCGAGCTCCTCGAGCGAGGTGGCGAGCGAGAAGGAGGCGCGGAACGCGGCGTCGGCGCGGTCCGTCAGGGACCGGTCGAACGCCGCCAACGCCTCGAGCACGGCCTCGTCGAGCCGATCCGGCCCGAGCGAACGCTTCTCGCCGAGACGGTCCACGGCGGTCGCCCCGCCCGCGGCCGCCTCGCGCGCTCCGATCTCGAGGCGCAGCGGAACCCCCGCCGTCTCCCAACGGTAGTACTTGGCGCCGGGGCGGTCCTCGGAGGCGTCGAGGTGCACCCGCACCCCCCGGGCCGTCAGCCGACCCGCGACGGCCGCCGCGTGGGCCGCGGCGAGCCCGCCCGAGTCCTTCCCGAGGATCGGCACGACGACGACCTGGTACGGGGCGATCTCGGAGGGGAAGAGGACGCCCTTCGCGTCACCGTGGACCGCGACGATCGCCCCGATGAGGCGCTCGGAGAGCCCGAAGGTCGTCTGGTGGACGTAGCGCTGCTCGCCCTGAGGGTCCTCGTAGGCGATCTGGTACGGCCGGGAGAAGTTCTCCCGGTAGTGGTGCACGCTGCCGATCTGCAGCGTCCGGGCGCCACCGACCGGGATGTCGAGGGCGACGGAGTAGTACGCCCCGGGGAACTTGTCCCACTCGGGGCGGCGGACGGGCAGGAACGGGAGCGCGAACGCGCGGGCCATCGCCGTGAAGGCGGTGAGGTTCGACGCGACGCGTGCCGTCGCGCGGGCCTCATCGACTTGGCAGGTGTGCTCCTCGAAGAAGTGGATCTCGCGCACCCTGAGGAAGGGGCGGGTCGTCTTCGTCTCGTACCGGAACGTGTTCACGATCTGGTAGACGTTGAGCGGCAGGTCCCGGTGGGAGCGGATCCACACCGCGAAGACCGGGTACATCGCGGTCTCGCTCGTCGGCCGCAGGACGAGGGGGATGTCGAGCTCGCTCGCGCCCCCCTTCGTGACCCAGTAGACCTGGGCGTCGAACCCCTTGATGTGCTCGCCTTCCTTCTGGAACTCCGTCTTCGGGATGAGCGCCGGGAACTCGACGGGGACGCTCCCCGTCGCCTCGATCTCCCGGATCATGACGGCGTCGAGCTGGCGGCGGGCCCGGAAGCCGTACGGCGTCCAGACGTTCATCCCCTTCACCGGGTAGCGCTTGTCGGTGAGCCCCGCGGCCTCGACGGTCGCGAGGTACCACTCGACGAACGCGCTCGCCTTGTCGGGCCGGCCGGCCATCGGGCTCCGACGGCGGAACGGCCGCTATAATGGTATCCTGCTCGTCGGATCTCCTCCGCCCTCGGGGGCGGGGGGCCGAGCGGCGGGGATCGCCGCATCGCGGGTATAATATCGGCCCGGCCCGACTCGTCGGTCGTGGACGAGCCCCCGATCCGACGGATCTCGATGGAGGACTTCCGCCCCCGGTCGTTCGACGAGGTCGTCGGTCAGGCCGAGGCCGTGCGGCGCCTCCGGCGGATCTCGGCCGCGGTCCGCCGGGGGCTGATCGTTCCGCCCAGCCTGCTCCTCGCCGGACCCCCCGGAACCGGGAAGACGACGCTCGTGCGCGCGTTGGCCCGGGAGATCCTGGGTGACGAGTACTCGAACAGCTTCTCCGAGGTCAAGGCGTTCCAGGATCGCTCCGCCCGCCGGGTGGAGCAGATCATCCTCGAATCCCGAAAGGCGCCGATGCGGGGGGCCCCGTTCCGGATCATCTTCTTCGACGAGGCCGAGAGCCTGCCGCCCGACTCGATCGACGCCCTTCGGCCCGCGATGGAAGGCGAAGGCGGCGCCACGCTCTATGTGCTCGCCTGCAACGACCTCGAACGGCTGAGCCCCGCCCTCCGGTCGCGATGCACCCTGCTCACGCTCGACCCGCTCACGACCGAGGACATGCGCAACCTCATCGGCCGGGCCCTCGAGAGGACCTCGTTCTCCCTCGACGAGGGGGAGGTCGCCTCGATCGTCGAGCGATCGAACGGCGTTCCCCGTGAAGCGATCAAGCTCCTCCTCGAGGAGGCCGCCGCCTGGCGTCGCCGCCCGGATCCCGGGACCGCCCCGAGCTCTTAGTCCGCGGTCGGGGGGGGTCCACCGGGTCGGTGCGGGTCGGTCGCGGAGGCGCGAGCGCCGGATAACCGAAGCCAACCTTCTTATCCGACCGGGCGGGCTCAACTAGACGATGAGGCTCGTCGTCTGCGTCGACCGCGACGACGACCTCGGCCGGAAGGTCGGGCTCGCCGGCCCGATCGTCGGGCGCGAGTCGGTCCTCGAGGCGGCGACCCGCCTCGGCACGGTCGATCCGGAGGACTCGGACACCAACGCGCTCTTCGCGGCCGTGCACCTCTGCGACGAGCTCACGGCCTCCGGGGAGTCCGCCGAGGTCGTCGCCCTCACCGGAGCGGCGAAGGTCGGCGTTGCCTCCGACCGCCGCGTGGCCGACCAGTTCGACGAGGTCCTGCGGAGGACCTCCGCGACGTCCGCCTTCCTCGTCTCGGACGGCGCCGAGGACGAGCACCTCTTCCCGCTCCTCGCGTCGCGCGTGAAGATCGACGGGGTCCGGCGCGTCTACATCCGGCAGAGCGCGAGCCTCGAGTCGACCTACTACACCGTCGTCCGGGCCCTGAAGGACCCGAAGCTCCGCGCCAAGACGGTCCTGCCGTTCGCGCTCGTCCTGCTCGTCATCGGCTTCTCGGCGCTCGCCGGCCTCGTCGGCTGGGGCGTCATCGTCCTCGTGATCCTGCTCGGGGTCTACCTGATCTTCTGGACGTTCGACATCGACGAGGCGATCATCGATTCGCTCCGGTCGGCGTCGACCGACATCCGGACCGGGTCCGTCGCCTTCGGCTTCGGCCTGTTCGCGATCGCGCTCGTGGGGCTCGGCTTCCTCTCCGGTTACAACGTCCTCGTCGCGATCCCGCAGCGCACCCCGATCGACCGGGTCCTGCTCTTCACCCAGGCGGGACTCGTCCTCTGGCTCATCGGGGCGTTCGTCTGGGAGACCGGCCGCGCGATCCGGCGCTACTTCCTGAGGGGCCGCTTCCCGCGCTCCTTCCTCGTCGCGACGACCTCGATCGCGGGGATCGGCCTCGTCTCCTACGGGATCGTCTACATCGTGGAGTTCCTCGAGAACGTGCTCCAGGCCGGGACCCTCCCGCTCATCGTCGGCGTCCTCGTCGGCGGCCTCGTGCTCGTCATCGGCGCCGGCGTCCTCCAGCAGCACTTCCGCTCGTCGATCCCCGTCGAGGAGCGCGCC
>JASHUV010000081.1 GCA_030039825.1 Thermoplasmata archaeon | reverse complement strand
AGGCCGACCGGCCCGAGCCCGACGACGAAGAGCGAGTCCCCCTCGGCGAACCCGACGCGGCGCAGCGCGGTGAGCGCGCAGGCCGCGGGTTCCAGGAGCGCCCCCGTCGACCAATCGACCCCGGGGTGGAGGCGGAGGACCGCGCCCTGACGGACGTTCTCGGCGGGGACGCGGAAGCGGTCCGAGAAGCCTCCGGGGTCGATGTTGCTCGCCGAGTAGGAGGGGCAGAACGTGAGATCGCCGCGGCGGCAGACCGCGCACGTCCCGCACGGCACGTGATGGTGGACGAAGACGCGCTCGCCCCGCGCGAGGCCCTCGACCCCCTCGCCGACCTCGGCGATCCGGCCGACCGGCTCGTGGCCGATCCGCCCGAGCGTCTGGTAGTTCCCCCGGAGCTTCTCGAGGTCGGTCCCGCAGACGCCGCACGCCGCGAGATCGACCGTGACCTCGCCGGGACCCGCCCGGGGCGGCTCGATCTCCTCGAGGCCGAGCGTTCCCGGGGCGACGAGGCGCGCGCTCCTCATCCGGCCCGGGCGGCCGTGAGGGCCGCCTCGAGGATTCCGATCCCCTCGTCGATCTCCGCGTCGGTGATCACGAGCGGAGGGATGTACCGGATCGACGACTTCCCGCAGGGCAGGACGACGAGCCCGCGCTTGACGCACTCGGCGATGACCCGGTCCCTCAGGACGACCGCGGGCGTGTGCCGCGCGTCCGCCTGGACGAACTCCGTCGCCAGCATGAGCCCGAGGCCCCGGACGTCGCCGATCTCCGGGTGCCGGCGCTGGAGCTCGACGAGCCGGGCGCGGAGGTGGGCGCCCCGATCGCGGGCGGCGTCGATCAGGTGCTCGCGCTCGACGACGTCGAGCGTGGCGAGCCCGGCGGCGACCGAGACGAGGTTCCCGGAGAACGTGCTCGAGTGGGCGCCGGGGTAGGTGAAGTCGAGCTCGCGGCGGAAGACCACGGCGCCGAGCGGGAGGCCCCCGCCGAGCGACTTCGCCGTGGTGACGAGGTCGGGGATGATCCCGTGGTGCTCGACGGCGAACCACTTGCCGGTGCGCCCGATCCCGGCCTGCACCTCGTCGTCGATGAACAGGATGCCGTGTTCGTCGAGGATCGACTTGATCGCCTGGTGCCAGCCCTTGGGGGGAACGACATAGCCGCCCTCGCCGATCACCGGCTCGGCGACGAAGGCCGCGACGTCCTCCGGCGGGATCGACGTCTCGAAATAGAGCTCCTTGAGGATCTTCGCGCAGTAGAGGTCGCAGCTGGGATACTCGAGCTGGTAGGGGCACCGGTAGCAGTACGGCGCCGGGATGTGGTGACCGCCGCCGGCGAACGCGTCGAACCGGCGCCGCTGGCTCGGTTTCGACGCGGTCACGGTGAGCGCCCCCATCGAGCGGCCGTGGAACCCGCCGAGGAGGCCGACGACGATCGGGCGGGACGTCTGCCACTTGGCGATCTTGAGCGCCGCCTCGACGCTCTCCGTCCCGCTGTTGGTGAAGAAGACGCGCTTCTCGAACGCCCCCGGCGTGAGCTCGATCAGCCGTTCCGCGAGCCGGTTCTGGCTCTCGTAGTAGTAGTCGGCCCCGGCGAAGTGCATGAGCTTGCCGGCCTGCTCGCGGACCGCCTCGACGACCTTCGGGTGGCTGTAGCCGACGTTCAGGACGCCGACGCCCGACGTGAAATCGAGGAGCCGGTTCCCGTCGACGTCGGTGAGCCAGACGCCCTTCCCGCTCGCGACGGCGACGGGGGAGATCTTCGTCCCGGTCATCATGATCCGGGTGTCCTCGCGGACGATCTCCGCGGCCCTCGGTCCGGGGATCGGGACGCGGACCTCGACGTGGGTCCCGGCGGGGGTCGGGGCGGGGCGGCTCACGACGCTCGGGCGCGGCTTCGGCTTCGCGGCGCTCATGGACGCGGTCGTCGGAACGGGCGGCCGAGGGATAAGGGTTCACGCGCGGCGGCGACCGATTCCGGCAGGACCGTCCGATTCGCGCTACCGGGAGGGCCGAAGGCGCAGGTACGCGTCGAGGTCCTCCGGGAAGCTCCGCCGCGTGAGCGCGAGGCGAACCCCGCCCGGGTCGCCGAAGAAGCGGCCGCCGCAGACGAGGATCCCCCGCTTGAGAAGGCGCTGCTGGAAGGCGTCGGTGTCGAGGCCCGCGGGAGTGCGATCGAACCAGACGGGCGCCGCGAGGTCGGGAATGCCGTCGACCCGCTCCCCGAGGGCCCGCACGTTCGCGCGGAAGAGCGCGCGGGCCTCCGCGAGGAGCTCCCGCCGGTGTCGGAGGATCGCGAGCCCGCCGGAGACGGACGCCGCCGGGATCCGATCGAGCAGGAGGCCATGGAGGACCGCGAACCCCTCGACCCCTGGCTCGGGGGGGATCGCGTAGCCGAGACGCTGCTCGTCCGCCCCGTAGATCTTCGTGAAGCTCCCCGTCGTCCACAGGTTCGGAAGACCGAGGCGCGCGACGGCCGGCGCCTCCGTGAACTCGCGGAACGTCTGATCGACGACGAGCGTTCGGCCCTCGGAGGCGAGCGCCCGGAGCTCGGCCTCGGGGACGAGGGTCCCTTCCGGGTTCCTCGGGGAGGCGAGGATCGAGGCGCCGGCGCCGTCCGCCGTGACGACACGTCGGAAGCCGACGGCGACGCCGGCGTCCCCGAGGGGCGGGTATTCGGGCACCGGCACGTGGAGCGTCGGACGATCGTCGCCGCGGCGCGCCGCCTCCCGGGCGAGGTGGAGGAGGACGAGCGCGTTCGCCTCGGTCGCGCCGTGGGTCAGGAAGACCCGGGAGGGCGGAACCCCGTGCAGCCGCGCGATCCCGGCCCGCAGGGCCGGCGGGTCCGGCTCCGGGCGATCGCGCAGGGCGCGGGGGAGCGATCGGAGGGAGCCCTTGAGACCGCTCAGGGCGAGATTGTGGCGGACGTCGGGGTGGTCGAGGACCCAGTCGGCGAGCGGGAAGCTCACGATCGGGGGAGAGGCGCGCCGCACAAAGCGCCGACGCTACAGGCCGACGCTCAGCGAGGCCCAGAGGATGAGGACCGTCATCGCCGTCAGGGGGAGGCCGTGGCGGACGAAGTCGGCGAGACGGATCCGGACGCCGGAACGCTCGGCGGTGTCGGTCACGATGATGTTCGAAGCCGCCCCGAGGAGCGTGAGGTTCCCGGCGAGCGTGCTCCCGGCGGCCAGGGCGACCCACATCCGGGGGGTCGACGCCCCGTAGCCGAGGGCGTGCAGGGCGGAGATCTGCAGCGCGACCCATGGGACGTTGCTGAAGAGCTGGGCCCCTCCCAAGCTCGCGAGGAGGATCGCCGGGATCGCGGCGGCCGGGTGGCCCGGCCCGGGCACCGCGACGATGCGTTCGATCGCGGCGACGACCCCGCTCGACTCGGCCCCTCCGACGACGACGAAGAGGCCGGCGAAGAGC
>JASHUV010000080.1 GCA_030039825.1 Thermoplasmata archaeon | reverse complement strand
GGGGGGCAGGCGGCCTCCTTCGGGTGCCCGTTGACCGTGAACCTAAGGGGCTCGGGCATGGCTCCGCACCGCCTTCGGCGCCCGGGATTCCCGGGGGTTCTTAGCGGTAGCCTCGGGATGTCGCCCCCGGATGATCTCGGCGACGATGCTCACCGCGATCTCCTCCGGCGTCTGCGCGCCGATCGCGATCCCGACCGGGGCCCGGATCCTCTCGACCCGGGCGGCGGGGGCGCCCCGCCGTCTCAGCTCGGCGAAGATGTGGGCGCGCTTCGCCTGGCTCGCGATGAGCCCGATCTCGTTCGGGAAGCGCTCGATCGCGCCCGCGAGGACCTCGGTGTCCTTCCCGGCGTCGTAGCCCAGGACGTAGAGGTGCGTGTACCGCTCCGGTTCGAGCCGATCGAACAGGGCCCCCGGGTCGACCACCTCGCGCCGTTCGGCGTCCGGGAAGCGGTCCACGCTCACCCAGTCCGCGCGGTCGTCGGCGACGGTGTGGTCGTACTCGAGCGTCGGGAGGAGCCGGGCGAGCGCGGCGGCGACATGCCCCCCGCCCCAGAGCAGGAGGTTCGGCTGGGGCGCGACGAACTCGACGGCGATGGCGACCGAGCCCCCGCACAGGCTCGGCAGCCCGCCCTCGACCCAGCTCTTGAGGTCGAAATGGTGGAGGCCGCTCGCCCTCTCGACTAATGCCGAGCGCGCGATCGCCTTGATCCGTTCCTCGAGCGCGGCGCCCCCGACCGTCCCGACCGTGGAGCCGTCGGGGCGAAGGATCATCGACGCGCCGACCTTCCCGGGCACCGACCCCCGCGTCTCGACGACGGTGGCCCGGACGAACGCCTGGTGGGCCTCGAGGAGGCGGAGCGCCTCCCGGGTCAGGCGGCGGTCCACGGCTCCCCCTCGCCGGAGCGCTGCCGCCACGCCTCGAGGGCCGCCTCGTAGGCGTCGGGCGAGTCGACGTTCTCGAGCACCCCGGCGTCGCCGACCGGGACCCGCCGGACCTGGGGTCCGAGCGGGGCGAGCAGGGAGCGGAGCGGCGCCGACGGGGCGAGCGCGCGGACGTGCTCGAAGGCGGGCGACCTCAGGAGGATCGGGTGGCCCCCGCCGCCCCGGAACGTCGGAAGGAACCAGATCGCGAGGGGATCGCCTCGCGCGGCGGCCCTCAGCGTGTCGATCGTCGCCCCGTCGGCGAACGGATGGTCGACGGGCCAGACGAGGAGCTCGTCGACGTCGCCGACGGCGTCGAGGCCGGCCTGGAGGGAACCGGTGCGTCCCGCCTCCCACCTCTCGTTCGGGACGATCTCGACCGCCCCGCCCGCGAGGGCGGGGGCGATCGCCGCCTGGTGCGGCCCGACGACCGCCACGGTCCGCTCGAGACCGGCCTCGGCGCAGATCCGGGCGAGCCGCGCGATCGCGACCTCCCGCCCGACCGGGAGGAGCGCCTTCGGCCGCCCGCCGAACCGCCGGGAGGCGCCGGCGCTCAGGATGACCGCCGCGGAGGCGGGCCGGCTCGCCATTTCCCCTCGACGGAAGACCACGGCGGACTCACTCTTAAATATCGCCGCTGGGTCGGCGCGCGCGCCATGCCGCACGCGTTCGATGTACCCGCCTCGGCGCTCCTGCCGAGGGTGGCGGCCGAGCTCAAGGGCCGCCAGCTGGTGCAACCGCCCCACTGGGCGGCGTACGTGAAGACCGGCGTGAGCCGCCAGCAGGCCCCGTCCCAGCCGGACTGGTGGTACCTTCGCAGCGCCTCCGTCCTCCGGAAGATCTTCCTCGAAGGAACCACCGGGGTCCAACGCCTGTCCGCGGCCTACGGCGGCCGGCGCGACCGCGGCTCCGCGCCCTACCACGCGCGGTCCGGTTCTCGGGCCGTCCTCCGCGAGATCGTCCAACAGCTGGAGAGGTCCGGGCTTGTCAAGGCCCACAAGAACCTCGGCCGCCGCGTCAGCCCCGAGGGTCGGAAGCTGCTCGACGGGGCCGCGCGGGCCGCCCTCACCGAGCTCGCGAAGAGCCGTCCCGAACTCGCCAAGTACCTGTAGTGGGTCCGGTGTTCGACGTCGGAGAGCGGCGCATGGCGTTCGAGTCCGATGACGAGCTCGCGGAGCTTCGCAAGCGGCGGCTCCGCGAGATCGAGTCGATGCAGGCCGCGGCCGGACCGGCCGGGGCGCCCGCCTACGCCGCCCAGCAGGCCGAGGCCGAACGCCGGGAGGCGGAGCGCGCCGAGGCGCTGCGCCGTCTCCTGACCCCCGAGGCCCGGGAGCGGCTCGGGCGCATCCGCCTCGCGAAGCCGGACGTCGCCGCCGCCGTCGAGCAGCAGGTCCTCGCGCTCGCGGCCTCCGGGCGGCTGCAGCGCATGATCGACGACACGACGCTGCGCGCCATCCTGGAGCGGATCATGCCCGAACGCCGCGAGATCAAGATCACCCGGCGGTAGACGACCGGGGAGGGACGATCATGGCGAACCGTCGAAAGAGCCTCGCGAGGAAGGTCCGTCTCCTCCGGCTCGTCAAGAGGAACCGCCGCGTGCCCGCCTGGGTCATGCAGAGGACGAACCGGACCGTGACGCGTCACCCGAAGCGCCGGACGTGGCGCCGCGGGCACCTGCACCGGTAGGGCGGAGGGAGGAGGACCGTGGCGAAGGAGGAGGAGCGCCGCATCGAGGAGCTCGAGCGCGAGTTCGTCATCCCGCTCCGGCCGAGCCAGCACCAGCCGTCGCGCCGCCGCCGGGCCGGCCATGCCCTCGAGACGATCCGCCGCTTCATCGTCCGCCACATGAAGGGGAAGCCGGAGGACGTCTGGATCGATCCGCACCTGAACGAGCGGATCTGGGAGCGCGGCATCCAGCACATCCCC
>JASHUV010000079.1 GCA_030039825.1 Thermoplasmata archaeon | reverse complement strand
CTCCACCTCGATGTCGATGTCGAGCGACTTCCAGCGGTCCCCGACCATCAGCAGCGGTTCGTGGATCTTCTGGCGGACGATCTCCGGTTCGACGACCTCGAGGGGCTGGCGGTTGATTCGGACCCGGCCCGCGCCCTTCCGGACCGTCGCGCGGGCGATCGCCGACTTCCGCTTGCCCGCGGCCTGCACGATCGTCGGGGCCTTCACAGCTTGGCCCCCAGGAGACGGGTGATCTCCTCGAGCGTCAGCGGGGTGCGGAGCGAAGGGGACGGGTGGGCCTCGTCGATCGACTGGCGGGCGTAGCCGCCGAGCGGGCCGGGAACGCCGATGTGGACCTCGAGGCGGTCGAGCGCCTCCTTCCCGCGCGTCTTGAGGTGGGGGAGCATCCCCCGGACCGTCCGACGGAAGATCCGGTCGGGATAGCGCGGGTAGTGCGGGCCCGTCCGCTTGGAGCCGCGGGCGCGGTTCGCGGTGTAGAAGGCGAGGACGTCGGAGCGCGAGCCCGTCACGATGCTCTTCTCGGCGTTGACCACGATGATCGTCTCGCCCTCGAGGAGCCGCTTCGCGATCTTGCTCGCGGCGCGCCCGAGGACGAGGCCGGTGGCGTCGACGACGGTCCCGGGCGCCGGGGGGGCGGGCCTCGGCGTCGTCGCGGGCGCCGGTGTCGGGGGGTTCGCCATCTTCGGGGGGGCGGGCGGCGCGGGGGGCGACGGGGACGTGGCGGCCTTCGGAGGAGAGGCCGTCCCGCTCTTCGGCTTCGCGCGCCGCTTCGCCGGCGTCGCCGGAGCGTCCGCCGGGGCCGCCGGCGAAGGGGAAGGGCTCGGGGCCGGCGGATCAGGCAAGGAGGCGCACTCCCGAGCCGTCCGGATGGCTCTTGATCAGCTCACGGATGCTGACGACGGTCCCGCCCGCCCGGTGGACCTTCTCGCGGGCCGCCGTCGACGCATGGAAGACGGCGACGGTCACGGGCTTCGAGAGCCGCCCCTCGGCGAGGAGCTTCCCCGGGACGACGACCGTCGACCTCGCCGCCGCCAGGCGCTCGAGGTGCCCGACGTTGAGCGGTGGCACCCGGTGACGCCCGCGGGCGAGGCGGAGCGCGACGGCGGCCCAGAGCGGCGCGTTGTTGGCCCGGGCCGCCTTCCTCAGGTCGATGAGGGTGAGGCGAAGCTCGGGATTCTCCTTCGCGATCGTCCGAAGCATCGTCGGGGTCGCCCTCGACCCGGGTGCCCGATATAAGCATTGCCGCGCCGACGCGCGGCGCCGCGCTCCGGTCGACGGCCCGAGGCACCGTCGGTGGCGCCGGAGCCGCGATCGCGCGACGCTCGCGCTTCCGCACGCAGATAACGGTTAAATAACACGGGCCCAAGTTGCGGTCCGGCGATCGCATGCGCAAGTTCCTGACCGAGCTCCGGGGAAAGACCGTGATGACGAACGACGGCCAGATCCTCGGGATGATCGACAACTTCGTCATCGACACCCAGTCGGGCGGCATCGCCCACGTCCTCATCCAGCCGAACGAGGACGTCGAACAACGGCTCTTCCAGACCGACGCGTCGAACCGGCTCGTGCTCCCCTTCAAGAGCATGAGGGCGGTCAAGGACGTCGTCGTGATGGAAATTGGGAAGTAACGACGCGTCCCCCGCGTTCGTCTCGATCGTCCTCACCGTCCGCAACGAGCAGGCGCACATCGCGAGGCTCCTCGAGAGCCTCGCCGCGCAGACCCCGCCGTTCGAGATCGTCCTCGTCGACGCCTTCAGCCGGGACCGCACCTTCCCGATCGTCGAGGAGTTCGCCCACTCCCACCCGGGGAGCGTCCGCGCGGTCCAGAGGGCCGGCTCCCGTGGCATCGGCCGGAACATCGGGGTCGGCCTCGCCCGCGGCGAGCTCGTCGCGTTCATCGACGGCGACTGCTTCGCCGATTCGGGCTGGCTCGACATCCTCCGCCGGGGCTTCGCGGCGAGCGACGTCGTCGCCGGCCGGACCGTCTCGGTCGGCACGCCCCAGTACGGGCTCCTCGAGCGGGTCGAGCTCTTCCAGCGCGGCAGCGACGTGACGTTCCCGTCGTGCAACCTCGGCTACCGGCGGACGCTCTTCCGGACGCTCGGGGGCTTCGACCCCCGGTTCGTCACCGCCGAGGACATCGATCTCAACCTGAGGGCCGTCGGGGCCGGGGCGTCGATCCGCTACGAGCCGACGGCGATCGTCTACCACGCGACGCGCCCGAACCTCCTGAGGTTCCTCGTCCAGGCGTTCTGGAACGGCTACGGGCGCAAGCAGCTCACCGAGAAGCAGGGGGCCCTCTGGTCGAACTACCGGCTGAGGCGCCTCCTGGCGACGCAACAAAGCCTGACGGCGTGGATCCGCCTCGTCGCCGCCCTCGGGGGGTACGGAGCGAGGCTCCTCACGGGGTTCGGGAAGCGGCTGACGCCGACGACCCCGGTGACGCCGGAGCTCGAGGCGGGCGGGACGACGCCCGGACCCGGGGCGGGGCCTACTGGACCTTCAGAAGGTCCGCGACGCGCGTGACCTCGGCGAAGACCTTCGGCACGTCGGCCGACTGGTCGACGACGGCCACGAGGAGCGCCTTCTTGCCGCAGCCGACGATGATGGTCTTCGAGTCGCTCCCCTCGACGAGGATGCGCTCGGGGGCGGAACGGTTGAGCTCGGTGTTGGCCGTCGCGGCCGCTCCGAGGATGGTGGCGCACATGATGGCGAACGTCTCGGTGTAGACCCCGCTCGGGACATCGGCGAAGAGCACGAGCCCGTCGCGGGAGACGAGGGAGACCGCGAGCCCCGCGATCCGGGTCTTGAGCTCCTTCACGACGGTGCCGACGTTCCCTGTTGCCATCATTCCCGGTGGTTACCTCTTACGCGTCCTCGATGCGGAAACGGCAAACGGACTGGCCAACGCTCGCGCACGCCTCTTCGGTACACTTAACGCGCGAGCCCTTAAAGCGTTCGTAGAACTCGCGGAGGATGCCCCGCAATCGGTGGCAGGTCGGGATGTCCCCGGCCGCGACCTCGATCGAGCCCTCGACGAGCACCTCGCCGTCCTTGAACGTGATCGACTCGACCCATCCGCGCTCCTTGAGGATGTGCGCGGCGCGGTCGAAGTAGTGGGCCCGGTCCTTGAGGGCCTCCTCGGCCATGTCGCTCCCGAGCACGGAGCCCTCCTTGAAGAAGAGGCCGTGGCAGGCGTGGGACATGACGCCCTCGTAGAGCTCGAGGACGCGCCGGAGCTCTTCCTGATTGAGCCGGACGTAGCGCATTTCCGTTAGTAGGGACTCGGTCCCTCTCTATAAATCTCCGCCCGCGGTCGACGCGCCCGGTCGGACCGGCTCCCGCGGTCCGGCCTCCTCCGGGGGGCCCGGCGGCCCGTCGCTCCCCTCGGTCCCGGGGGGGCGGTCGAGCAGCCCGCCGAGTTCCCGGAGCGACCTGAGCCGAACGCCCCCCCGCTCCGCGGAGCGCTCGGCGCGGTCGATCTGGACCGCGATGAGACCGGCCCGGGCGGCCGCCCGGACGTCGCTCCAGTAGAGGTCGCCGAGGTAGAGCGTCTCCGACGGGGCGAGGCCGAGGAGCTGGGCGGCGGCGCGGAAGGCCGCCCGGTCGGGCGGGGGCGCCCCGCTCGCGGGGGGCGGGACGAGGCGGGAGGGATCCACGCCGACCCTCGGCAGGAGCGCCTTCGACGCCTCCGGCGGGAGGCTCGAGAGCACGGCGATCGGTATCCCGCGCGCGGCGAGGACGGCGAGGCCGTCGGGCACATCGGGGGGAACCTCGAACGGCCCGTGGGGGCCGAGGAAGCGATCGACGACGGCCCGCACCTCCTCGTCGGGGAGCGGGCGGTCGGCGACGGCGACGAGCGTCCGGGCGACCTGGACGCGGTAGTCGTCGAACGTCGCGGCCGGTTCCGCGCCGACGAGACCTCTCCAGCGGCGACGGTCCCAAGCCCGGGTCTCCCGTCGGAGGGCCGCGGCGACGTGCCGCTCGGGGATCGGCGGGCCGTTCGGGCGCCAGGCCCACTGCCACCGCGATCGGTTCTCGAGCGGAAGGAGGGTCTCGTCGAGGTCGAGGACGACCCCGCGGACCGGCTTCGCCGGGTTCGGCATCGTCGCCCGGCCTATCCGCGGCCGGTCTTCTGGAGCTCGAGGAGGTCCTCGGTAGAGACCTTCTCGCCCTTCTTCAGGCGGGCGAGGAAGTCCTCCTCCTTCGGAGGTTCGGCGTCGGCCCAGGCGATCGGCGCCCGGCCGCCGCGGGCGGCGTAGAGGAGCTTCTCGATGTCCCGGACCTCCTCGATCGACTGGATGTGGGCGCGGTGGGCCTCGTCGGCCTGGGCCTTCACGCCGATCAGGCGGACCTGGACGTCGTCGGCCTGCCGACGGAGCTCGTCGACCTCCTCGTAGAGCTTGACCATCGCCTCGTGGGCGCGCTGGGCCTCCTCGGCGAGCTGGCCGACGGCGGCGTGGTGCTTCTCGGCCTCCGTCCGGGTCGCGTTGACCGCGGCGATCGCCTTCTCGATCTCCGGGTCCTGGCGGAGCTCGTCGTCCTGCTCACGGATCGCCGCCTGAAGGCGCTTCATCTCCTCGATGATGCGCTTCTCCTGCTCGCCCGTGTGGGCGCTCGTCATGTGGCGGAACTCGAGCTCCTTGAGCTCCTTGCGGAGCCGCCAGACGGGGATCGCGCCGGGCCGGGGTGCCCGGCCCCGCTTCAGCTCGGCGGCGCGGTCGGAGGCCGCCTGGAAGTTGCGGTTCCACTCCTCGCGCAGGCGCTTCGCCTCGCGGACCTCCTCGTTGAGCTCGTCCCGGTGGCGTCGGTGGTCCTGGGCCTCGGCGCTCTTCCCGCGGAGATCGTCGATGAGGCGGGTCCGCTCGTCGGCGAGCGTCCGGCACTCCGCGTTCAGGCGGTCGCGGGTGGCGCGGAAATCGTCGGCGCGGGTGTTCGACTCCGCGCGACGACGTTCGAGGTCTTCCGTGGCGTCGGCCAAAGGGCACCCTCCACCGATAGAGATCGGCGAGAGGGTGGTTCGACCGACGGGCCAGATATAAGCGTTCCACCGACGCCGGTCGCGAGGAGGCTCTCCGGCGGGCCGGACCTCCCCTCGCCCCCGGAGGGGGGCCCTCCGGGCGGCTTCGCGTCCCGCGTCACGCTCATATCCGCCCCCTTCGATGAAACGCCGTGACCGCCGAGGAGGTCGGGATGATCTTCGGCGATGTCGGCCTCGGCGCCTTCCAGCTGAGCCTCTCGAAGCCCGTCGAGCGGGGGGACTACCTCACCGTCGACGACGAGGTCACCGGGCGCGTGCTCTGCCAGCTCGACGACCTGCGGAGGACGAGCGACCTCGACCTCGAGCGGGCCGACGAGATCGGACGGGGCGAGGTCTCCACGCCGATCCACGAGCGGCTGCTCGGAACGGCGCGCATCATCGGCTTCCGCGACGGCCAGGGCCTCGTCAAGCTCCCGACGATCCCCTTCCGCCCCGGCGCGAAGGTCTTCCGGGCGGAGGAGCCGCTCATCGCCGAGGTCCTCGGCCTCAAGCACCGCGGGAACTCCGGGGCGTACCTCGGCCTCCTGAGGAACCACGGGCTGAAGGTGGAGCTCGACATCAACCAGCTCGTCCAGCGTCACGTCTCCGTCCTCGCGAAGACCGGCGGCGGGAAGAGCTACCTCCTCGGCGTCCTCATCGAGGAGCTCCTCCGTCACAAGGTCACCTGCGTCATCATCGACCCGCACGGGGAGTACGGTTCGCTCCGGTTCGCCGCGGAGAAGAACGGGGTCCACGCCAAGTTCGCGGTCGAGTCGCAGGGCTTCGCGCGCCAGGTCCAGGAGTTCTCGCCCGACGTGCAGCTGAACCCCTCGGCGAAGCCGCTCACCTTCTCGCTCCGCCACGTCGACCCGAGGGACCTGCTCGTCTTCATGGGCCTCACGAACGTCAAGAGCTTCCTCGCGCCGCTCAAGGAGATCGTCGAGGCGGTCGCCGCCCAGACCCCGGACTACTCCGTCAAGGACCTCGTCCGGGCGGCCGCCCACGTCGAGGGGGCGGTCGGCGAGGCCCTCCACGAGCGGCTCGAGTACCTCGACCAGACGAAGATCCTCGGCCCCCAGGGGACGAGCCTGAACGACCTCGTGTCGAAGGGGATGGCGACCCTGATCAACCTGCGCGGGGTCGCGCCCGACGTCCAGGAGCTCGTCGTCGCCCGCATCGCGCTGACGCTCTTCGAGAACCGGAAGAAG
>JASHUV010000004.1 GCA_030039825.1 Thermoplasmata archaeon | reverse complement strand
AGGCCCCCACGAGGATGACGGCGAGGTTCGTCCAGGGCATGGCGAAGACCGTCACCGAGGTCGAGACCCCCTCGGGCCCGTGGGTCAGGTTCCAGACGATGAGCAGCCCGAGGAGGGTCCCGATCGCGAGCCCGAGGAGGGTGACGAAGGAGTACTCGAGGAGGAATGCCCGGACCATCATCCCCTCCGTGAAGCCGTTCGCCCTCAGCATCCCGATGTCCCGCCGGCGCTCGACGACGGCCCGGAGGGCGACGATCCCCATGGCGGCGATCCCGACGATGAGCCCGAGGCTCACGAAGATCTGCAGGAGCCCGATCTCCCCTTCCGTCGTGGCGATGGTCTTCGCGATCGCCCCGGAGAAGTCGATGACGACGAGGCCGTAGGGGAAGAAGGCCGTCTTCGCCAGGAGCTCGGCCTCGCTGGCCGAGTGGCCCGGGGCGACGGTCATCAGGAAGAGGTTCTCCGAGCCGATCCCGAGCGAGGAGGCGGTCGCCGGGCTCACGAAGACCCCCGTCAGCGCGGACTGGGTCATCACGCCGAGGACCGTGACGACCGTCGTGTTGCCGTTCGCGGGATTCGTGAGGAGGAGGCGCGCGCCGGGGTTCACCGTCGGGTGCCCGGACGCGGGGGAGGTGGCGAGGTTGTTCGGCGTCGTGGAGTAGCTCTGGTCGACGACGGCGACCCCCGGCTCGGTGGCGAGCGCCGTCGCGATCTGCGCGGCGCTCATCCCGTCCTCGGTGGCGGAGTAGGAGTACCGATTCGTCGTGTAGAAGTCGGACGACGGCGGGACGCCCGGGACCCCTGCGTAGAGCGAATCGTCGATCGGGGCGAGCCCCGACCCCTCCGCGCGGACCGTGATCCCTCCCGTGTCGAGCGGCACGACCTCGCTGAAGTACGGGGCGAGGGTCGCGTTCGACGCAACGAGCTCCGGGAGCTCGGGCGCCGAGCTCGCCGAGAAGGCGACGAGAGTGTACCCCCCCGACTGCTCCTCGACGACCTGGCCGAGGCTCGCGTCGAGGGAGGAGCCCGTGCCCGCGATCGCGACGAGCGTGAACGCGACGAGGGCGAAGATCGTGAGGCTGATCGTCGTCCGACCCGGCTTGCGTCCGGGGTAGGCGAGCCCGATGAGGGCGACGGGCGCGCGGCCCTCCCGGCCCTCCACGAGCTTGAGGAGGCCCGCGACGATCGTCGCCGAGTTCGAGGCGTAGAGGAGGACCCCCCCGGCGACGAGGATGATCCCCTCGACGAACACCCCGTAGATCCCGCCGCCGTGCGTCGAGCCGATGAGCGCGATCCGGAGCGATTCGTCGCCGGCCCAGATGAGGAGCCCGACCCCGACCGCGGTGAACGCCCAGCGGTTCCGGACGAAACGGGTCGCGACGAGCCCGAGGCCGACGATCAGGAGAGCGCCCCCGAGGACGGGTTCGGAGAGCGGCGAGGCGCCGCGGTAGGTCGCGCGGTAGAGGAGGAGACCGAGGACGGCCACGAGGACGCCGAGCCCGGCGAGGAGGGTGTAGGTCCGGATCGGCGGATCGGGCTCCGGAAGGTCGCGGACCGCGCGGACGATGTTGAGGTGGCTCGCCCGCCGGCTCGCGAGCCCGACGGTGGCGAGCGTGAGCAGGAAGCCCGATGTGTAGGCGATGACGAGCGAGGACGGCAGGACGGTGAACGAACCGAGGAGAGCGGAGGCGCTCAGCCCGGGCTCGGAGATCAGGACGCTGAACGCATACGTGAGGCCGTAGCCGACCCCGACCCCGAGGGCCGTCCCGGCGAGCGCGCTCCCGGCCGAGTAGATCGCCCCCTCGAACAGGAAGGCGTAGACGAGCTCGTTCCCCCTCAGGCCGAGGGCCCTCAGGACCCCCATCTCCCCCTTCCGCTCCTCGGCGAGCAGGAGGAAGATGCCGACGATCAGGAGGGCCCCGGCGGCGATCGAGAAGAGGCCGAGCACGAGGAAGAGCGTCGTCACGCCGCTCCCGGTCGCCTCCTCCGTCGCGAGGGCGTTCGTCAGGAGCTCGTCGACGCCGAGGCCCTTCGCCGCCGGGATCGTGGCGAGCGTCGCGTTGAGCGTCGCGCTCACGGCGGAGGCATGGGCGAGGCGCTCGGCCTGGTCGCCCGTGTTCGTCACGGCGAGGAAGTTGATCGCGTTCGGCTCCCGCTCGAGGGCCTGGGCCGTCGATAGGTTCGTGAAGATGCTCCCGTAATTGCCGACCCCGCCGGTCGGGAACGCCGCCCGTTGGTCGTCCTCGGCGATCGCCTGGACGACGAGGGGGACGGGCTGCGGGGTCGCGCCGAAGACGTCGAGGGCGTCGCCGGCCGACGCGTTGAGCTCGGAGGCGGCGAGGGCGTCGAGGATGACCTCGCCGGGCGCCGGGCCGGCCACGGTCGCGCCCGACGTCGCCACGAACGGCCCGAGGGGGGAGTCCGGGCTCTCGTTGACCCCGATGAGGTAGAGGTTGACCTGGGGGATCCCGGTCGTCCGGTCGAGGACCGAGGCCGAGGCGACGATCTCCGGTGTGACGCCGGCGATCTCGGGATCGGAGGAGGTGGCGGCGGCGACGCTCGCCGCGACCGACGCGGGGAAGAAGGTGTAACCCCCCGACGCCGACTGGTTGCCGATCACCTCGTCGGTGTGGCCGACGGCGAGGACCGTGTAGTGGACGGCGAGCGTGTCGATCGTGTCGCCGACGACGAGGCTGCCGGAGATGATCGTGGTCGCGACGAGCAGGCCGGCGATGAGGAGCGCGGTCCGTCGACGCGCCCGCAGGGTGTTGCGCACGCCGATCCGGAAGGCGAGGCGGTGACGGTAGGCGAGGACGGCGAGGAGGACCGCGACGAGGAGGAGCAGGAGGAGCAGGTCCGCGATGACCCCGCCGCCGGCCATGGGCTCCCCTACGGAACGAACCGACCGTCCTCCATCCGGAGGGTGCGGTCGCACTGTTCGGCGACGTTCGGGTCGTGCGTGACGACCACCATCGTCTGCTGGTGGCTCTTGTTGAGCTCGCGGAGGAGCCGCATGACCTGGTGGGACGCGGCCTCGTCGAGGTTCCCGGTCGGCTCGTCGGCCCAGACGATCGCCGGGTCGCCGACGAGCGCTCGGGCGAGGGAGACGCGCTGCTGCTGGCCACCGGACAGCTCGGAGGGCCGGCGGTCGAGCCGGTCCCCGAGCCCGAGCTCGGTCAGGATCCTCGTGGAGCGGGCGCGCGCCGCCTCCCCGTCCACGCGCGTGATCAAGAGAGGCATCTCGACGTTCTCGACGGCGGAGAGGATCGGGAGGAGGTTGTACGACTGGAAGACGAACCCGCTGCGCCGGGCGCGGTACTTGCTCCGGGCCCGGTCGTTGAGGGCGTGGATGTCGACCCCCTCGAGCGTGACGGTGCCGCGGGTGACCTCATCAAGCCCCGAGAAGCAGTTCAGGAAGGTCGTCTTCCCGCACCCCGACGGGCCCATGATCGCGACCATCTCGCCGCGTCGGACCTCGAGATCGATCCCGTGGAGCGCGTGGATCTGGGTCTCCCCGCTCCCGTAGGTCTTCCAGACGTCGGTCCCGGTGACGACCGCTTCCGCCGCCATCGCTGCCTCCCGTGGCGGCCGTGCCGGCGGTCCTACTTAACCGTCGGGCGCAGGGCGGCCCGGGCGCCCGCGGACGAACTCCGGCCGCCGCTCGCGCCCCTGCCGGCGACCGACGTACTCCCCGTCCTCGACGATCGGCTCGCCGTCGAAGTAGTGGACCCGAGGGAAGACCGCCTCGAAGCCCGCGAACGGCGTCGGGCTCTCCGAGCCGGGCGTCGGGCCCTCCCGGAGCCGGGTCCGCTCGCGAAAGTCGATGGCCACCAGGCGGGCCCGGTGGCCCGGCGCCAGCCGGCCCATGGGGACGCCGAACCAGCGCGCGGGCCGGTCGGCGGCCGCGGCC
>JASHUV010000078.1 GCA_030039825.1 Thermoplasmata archaeon | reverse complement strand
AGGCCGACCTCCTCCTCTGGCCGTACCAGGCCGAGGGGGCCGCCTCCTTCGTCCTGCCGGGTTACGACAACCTCTCCGAGTACGCCGCGAACGCGAACGCTCCGGACTGCTACGGCGCGATCCAGGCCCCCTGCGGAGTGCAGGTGCCGATCACCTCCTGGACGCAGGACGGGGTCTTCTACGTCGACGACGAGCTCGACCTCGTGTTCGATTCCTTCCTGAACGGCACGCTCCGGGTGATCGCACCGTGGGTGCCCCTCTATGACGACGTGATGAACTACCAGGGCGTCGAGGACACCGAGTGGATCACGGCCGACGGGTCGTGGGTCTACGAGTTCGGCTGCGCGACGTCCTGCGGGCCGAGCTCGGCGATCGAGTTCTACGCCGTCAACGTGACGACGGGCGCGACGGCCCGCTTCAACTTCACCGGCTTCGACGACGGGACCGAGTCGGTCGCCGACAACGCCGAGATCCAGATGGTCGGCGAGGACGGGAACGACTCCGACGCCGTCCTGACCTTCGTCCTCAACAACAACACGGTCGCACCGGGCCGGATGGTCGCCTACAACGTGTGGAACCGGACCGAGTGGACGCTCGGCCAGCTTCCGTACTTCGAGGCGAACAACGAGTACTGGGCGGGCGCCCTCGACTCCTTCATCGACATCGAGGCCCACGGCGCGTCCGGGGACCGCGTCAGCCAGTGGCAGCTCGTCGGCCCCGGGGCCGGGGCGACCGTCCGGGAGGTCGGGGCGCTCACCTACGGCACGGGCCTCGCGCTGCAGAACTGGATCCAGTGGGGGGGCTACAACGTCACCGACCACCTCCTCGCCTTCAGCGGGGGGTACACGGCCGACAACGCCGTCGACGCCGTGGTGCTCGCGCTCTCCTACAACGCCTCCGCCGGCGTCTACGCGCTCCGGCTCGTGGCGAGCGACCGGTACGATACGACCTACGGGGTCGCCGCGGTCCCCCCGCTCCCGATCGCGCTCAGCTCCGAGCACCGGGCGACGGAGCTCGCCGGCGGGTGGGAGACCACGGCCCTCGACGAGACGCTCTTCAACGTCACCGTCGGGACCGACCCGTTCGACGGGACGTTCGAGACGACGAACGTCACGCCGGCGCCCCCGGTCTTCATGAACCTCTCCGCCGGAGGATACTGGGGGGCCGCGGCCGACGACGGGGCCGTCGAGCAGCTGTTCCTCAACGCGAGCTACGGGATCACGACGGGCTCGGTGGACTGCCGGACCGCCTGCTCGATCGACGGGCAGAACGGCGCGCCCGTCGGGACGGTGACGTGGACCTGGCCGATCGGGGCGAGCGAGTTCCCGTATCCCGCCCGGGCCGCGATCGCCGAGACCGGACCCCCGGGCCCGCCGACGAACGTCTCGGCGACCCCCTCGGGTCCGGACGTGGCGCTCACCTGGTCCCCGCCGGCGACGGGCGAGGACCCGCTCGTGAACTACACGCTCTCCTGGTCGGCCGGCGGCCCCGTCGTCACCGCGAACCTCGGACCGGAGAACCGCTCCTTCACGATCGCCGGCGTTCCGTACGGCACGACGCTCGACTACACCCTCCGCGCCACGAACCTCCATGCCACCGGCGCGGCCGACGCGGGGAAGCTCGTCCGACCGCCGGCGTACCCGATCACCTTCACCGAAGCCGGTCTCCCCACGGGCGCCCGCTGGTGGCTCAACGTGACCGGCTATCCCATCGAGGGCGCGCTCGCCCCCTCCGCCATCGCCGTCGAGCTCCCGAACGGGAGCTACGAGTACGCGATCCGGAGCGGCGACCCGCGCTGGGCCCCCGTGACCTCGCCGGCCCGTACGACCGTCGACGGCGCCCCGGTGACCGTCCCGACGCCCGGGTTCCTCGCGGTGAGCTTCCCGGTCGTGTTCGAGGAGACGGGGCTGAGCGAGGGCGCGAACTGGACGGTCCGCCTGAGCGAGGGAGCGACGGTCTCCGCGACCGTCGGACCCTCGAACGGCACCGCGCTCGACATCTCCGCGCAGAACGGCAGCTACGCCGTCGAGGCGACGACCTCGGAGTCGACCCGGAGCGCCCTCCCCATCGACCTCGTCACCGTCGCGGGGTCGGCCCAGGTGGTGCCGATCTCCTTCCGACCGTTCCTCTACGCCATCACCTTCACGGAGGAGGGCCTGCCGGCGGGGACGAGCTGGACGGTGAGCCTCGGGAACGCGACCGCGAGCTTCCCCGGGCCGGACGTCGATTTCGCGGAGACGAACGGGACCTACGGCTTCTCCGTCGCCGGGATCCCGGGTTGGCGGCCGAGCGTCGCGTCGGGGAGCGTGGCGGTCGGCGGGGGACCGGCGAGCGTCGGGGTCCTCTGGACCCCGGCGAACGTCGCCGTCGATTTCGTCGCGATCGGCGGGCCGCCGGGGGGGCTCTGGTCGGTCGTCGCGAACGGCGTCGCCGTCGCGGGCCGGACCTCCACGATCGCCGTCGCGGCGTCGAACGGGACCCTGGGCTACGAGGTGGCGCCGGTCCCCGGCTGGATCGCCGACCCGTCGTCCGGCCGGCTCGAGGTGAACGGCTCCGGCCTCACCGTGCCGATCCTCTGGAGCGAGGTGACCTACCCGGTCACCGTCGCGCCCGACGGCCTCGGGGGCGGCGCGGCCTGGCTCCTCTCGATCGACGGGGTCCGGTGGGGGAACGCCACAGGCGACGTCCAGGTCGAGCTCCCGAACGGCACGCACCTCCTGGCGGGCCGCGCCGCCGTCGCCGCCGCCCCGCCGACGGTGCTCGCCGTCGACGGCGCGGCGACCTCGGTCGACCTCGCCTTCGCGCCCGTCGTCTACCCGATCACCTTCGCCCCGTCCGGGCTGCCGCCGGGGGTGGCCTGGTCGGTCGCGGTCGGGGGCGGCGTGCTGACCTCGAGCGGGGGGGCGCTGCGGGCCACGCTTTCGAACGGGACCTATTCCTTCTCCGTCACCCCGCCCCCCGGGGTGAAGGTCGCGCCCGCCGTCGGGGCCCTCACGGTGCGGGGCGCGCCGGTCCTGCTCGAGGTCCGCTTCGCGCCGGCCGCGTCGTCCCTCCCGCTCGGCCTCCTCCTCCTTCCGACCGGGCTCCTTGTCGCGGTCCTCCTCGGGGCGGTCCTCCTCCTCCGACGGCGGTCCGGCCCCGGCCGCCGCGCGCTCACGGGGGCCCCGTGACGGCGCCCTCCCCCCCCGGCCGGGCCCCTCCCGAGGCGATCCTGACCGAGGTCAACGGCGTCCTCGTGCGCGAGATCTGGACGCGCTTCGCGGAGGCGCTCGCCCGGGAGAGCGGGACCGACCCCCGCCACCTCCTCACGGTGCTCGGGGCCCGGCGACGGGCGTTCGAGCGCGGGGCCGAGGACCTCGCGACGTTCCATCGCGCTGTCGTCCTCGCCGCCGACCTCCCGACGCCGTTCGACCGCTTCCACGACCTCCTCCTCGGCGAGGTCCTCGAGGAGATCCCCGAGAACCGCGCGGTGCTCGCCCGCGTCCGCGGGGAGCTCGGGGTGCCGGTCCGGGCCGTCGCGAACCTCCCGGCGCCGATCTTCGACGCCCTCGACGACGCGTTCGGTCTCGCCGGCGACCTCGACGGGGTGCTCCTCTCCGGACGGGAGGGCGTCGCGAAGCCGAACGCCCAGCTCTACATCCAGGCGATCGACGACGCCGCTCTCCCGCCGACCCGCCTGCTCGCGATCGATCCGGACCCGGAGAACCTCGCGGGCGCGGCGGAGTGGGGGATCCCCGGCCTCCTCCTGACGGACCCGGCGACCCTTCCGGGGGAGCTCGCGCGCCGCTTCCCGGGCCTCTGACGCGCGCCCCGGGCCGGGCCGCGTCGGCGCGCTACGCCTTCCAGACCGGCCCGCTGTACCCCTCGGGCACGCGGGGCGGCGCGTGGGCGCTGCCGAACGGATCCGGCCGGGGAAGCGGGGCCCGTCCTTCCTTCTTGGCGAGCCAGGCCTCGATCGACTCGGCCGCGCGCGTCCCCGCCGCCATCGCGTGGACGACGGAGCGACCGCCGGAGGCGAAGACCCCCTCGACGGCGGTCATCGTGTCGGGGTGGACCCCCTCCGGCCAACCCTTCGAGCCGATCGTCAGCTTGAGGTCCGAGGAGAAGCCGGTGAGGTCGGCCTTCTGGCCGATCGCCATGATGACCGTGTCGCACGGGAGGGTCTGCGTCGCCCCGGGGATCGGCCGGACCGCCCGCCGGCCCGACGCGTCCGGCGGCCCGAGCTCGTTCTTCTCGAACTCCATCCCCTCGACGTGGTCCGTGCCGAGGACCCTCAGCGGGGAGAGGAGCCAGTAGAGCTCGATGCCCTCCGGCTCGGTCTCGGAGATCTCCTCCTCGCCGGCGGGGGCCTCCTCCCGGGTCCGGCGGTAGACCATCGAGACCTTCGCGCCGGGCGAGAGGCGCAGGGCGGAGCGGACCGAGTCGACGGCGACGTCGCCGCCGCCGACCACGACGATCTCCTTCCCGAGCGGGGCGATCCGCCCCTCGTTGACGTCGAGGAGGAAGTCGAGGGCGTAGATGACGCCGGGAAGCTGCTCGCCCGGGATCCCGGGCGATCCCGGCTTCGACGCTCCGATCGCGAGATAGACCGCCTTGTACCCGTCGGCGAGGAGCGACTCCGGGGTGACGTCGACGCCCCCGCGCGTGCTCGGCATGAACGTGATGTCGAGCTCCTGGAACCGGTCGAGGTCCTGCAGGAGCTCGCTCCCCGGCATCCGGTAGTGCGGGATCGCCTCGGCCTGCCCGCCGATGACGGCGAGCTTCTCGAAGACCGTGACGCCGTAGCCGCGCAGCCCGAGCTCCCAGGCGGCCATGAGGCCGGCCGGCCCGGCGCCGATGACGGCGATCCGCTGGTGGCGGGGGGCGCTCGGGACGTAGGTCAGCCGGTCGTTCCCGAACTCCATCGCCGCGCGCTTCAGGTGGCGGATCGCGATGGGGACCCCGCGGTGGCGCATGATGCAGGCGTCCTCGCAGTAGTGGTAGCAGACCTTGCAGAGCGTCGTGGCGAGCGGGTTCTCCCGGAGCGTCAGGTGGGCGGCGGCGTCGAACTGGCCGCCGGCGACGAGCCCGATGTACCCGCGGCAGTCCTGCGCGATCGGACAGGCCTCCACGCAGAACGGCAGCGCGCACTGGAGGCAGCGGCTGGCCTCCATGATCGCCTCCTCCTTCGTGTAGGAGTGGAGCACCTCGTCGAACCCGTGGATCCGGAGCTCGGGGGGCTCCTCCGGGACCTCCACCCGGTCGTAGCGGGCCACGGAGTAGCTCATGGCCTCGGCCGCCTTCATGCGCCCGGAACGAGCCACGAAGGGGATTTGAACTCAGCGCCCGGTCCGAACGCCCGTCGCCCTACAGACCGACGGCGGCGAGGGCGTCCGCGGCGCGCCGGAGCGTCGCCCCCCGGTCCCCGGTCGCGTCGATCCGGACCCAGAGCCCGGGCTCGAACAGCCTCTCGAACTCCGCCCGGACCACCTCGAGGAAACCGGCCTCCTCGGTGCTCTCCGAAGCGCCCCGGCGGCCGACCCGCCGGAGCGCCTCGGCCACCGGGAGATCGAGGTACAGGACGAGGTCCGGTCGGCGGGCGACGTGCTCCTGGATCCGCCGGAGGGCGTCCTTCGAGGCGTCGGGAAGCCCGTGGCCCTGGTAGGCGAGCGTCGAGAAGTAGGAGCGGTCCTGGAGGACGATCCGGCCGGCCGAGAGCGCGCGCTCGAGCTCGGGCCGCGCGAGGGACCGGTCCACGGTGAACGCGAGGGCGGCCGCGATCGGATCGGTCCGGGCGAGCCGGAGCGCCTCCCGCCTCAGGAAGGCGTCGGACGGCTCCCGGCGCTCCTCGACGAGGTGGCCGCGCGTGCGCAGGTCGGCCGAGAGGGCCCCCGCGAGCTCGCTCTTCCCGGCGCCGTCGATCCCCTCGAGCACGACGTAACGGACCGCGGGCACGGCCGGCCTCGAGCGCGTCCCTAGATGAGGATCACGGCCTTGCCGCGCGTCGCCCCTGCCCGGCTCTGCTCGAGGAGGAGCGGCGCCTCGGCGAGAGGGGCCTGCATCTCTACGGGGACGCGCAGGCGGCCGGAGCTGATCTCGGCCGCGAGCCGGTCCAGGAGCTCGCGCTTCGGCTGAAGGTCGACGGCGATCCGGCGGATCCCCCGGGGGGCGTCCGTCCCGCCGCCGTGGACCGGCGTCGCGTAGATCCCGCCGTCGCGGACGAACGCCATCGCCTCCGGTTCTCCCGCGCCCCGCGGGGCGAGGTCGAGGACGGCGTCGACGCCCTTCGGGTGGGCGAAGGTGACCTCCTGCGCGTAGCCGATCCTCCCGGAATCATGGTATTCGAACGCTCCGAGCTTGCGGAGGTAGGTGCCGTGGTCGCCGCGGCTCAAGGTCACGACGAGGATGCCGAGGTTCGCCGCGAGCTGGGTCGCGAACGAGCCGATCCCGCCCTTGGCGCCGAAGATGAGGAGCATCTGACCCTTCTTGAGGCCGATCGCGTCGAGGGCGGCGAGCGCGGTCATCCCGGCGGTCGGGATCGCCGCGGCCTGAGCGGTGTAGACCCCCCGGGGGGTCGGCGCGAGGGCGATCGTCTCGGGGGCGGTGATGAACTCGGCGTAGGTGCCGTGCCCGAGCGGCGGCCGGAGGAAGTAGCCGTACACCCCGTCGCCGACCTTGAACCGGCCGACGCCCTCGCCGACCGCCTCGACGACCCCGGCCCCGTCGTTGCCGAGGATCAGCGGGAAGTCGTGGGGGAACCGCCCGTCGTAGCCCCCGTCGGCGATCTTCCAGTCGACGGGGTTCACCGACGCCGCGCCGAGGTGGATCAGGAGCTCGCCGGGGCCCGGGGTCGGCTTCGGGGCGTCGATCAGCATCGGCGGGGCCTTGAACCCGGAAACGGCGACGGCGCGCATCGGTCCCCCCGAGCCTCCCCGGAGGATGAAGGTTCACACCGCCCCGGTCCCGGAACCCTCGGACGGGGCGCGAGGATATCTGTCGGGGAGGCTCGCACGACGCGCCCATGTCGGCCCCGTCCGCCGCCCCGATCGCCTCGACGCTCGGAGAGCTCCGCTTCGAACTTCCGGCCGAGGAGGTGCGCCGGAGGGGTCGGGCGACGCTCGCCGGGGCGGAGCGGGACCTCGAGCGACTCCTGAGGGAGGCGCGGCCGCCGACGGTGGGGGGGTTCCTCCGCCCGCTCGACCGGATCCTCCTCGCCGTCCGCGACCTCTCGGCCCACGGCGGGTTCCTCTTCGCGGTCCACCCCGAGGCCGCCGTGCGCGCCGCGGGCCGGGAGCTCTCCGAGAGCGCCGACCGATTCGTCAACGCCCTCCGCATCCGGCCCGATCTCTACCGGGCGCTCGGGGAGGTCCCGGCCGCCTCCCTGGACGCCGACGGAGCGTTCGCGCTCGGGAAGCTGAGGCGCGAGATGCGACGCGCCGGGGCGGAGCGCTCGGAGGAGGAGCGGCGGGCGATCCTCGCCCGCACGAACGAGGTCGACCGTCTGGCCAATCAGTTCACCGAGAACATCGCCCGCTCCCGGCGGACCGTCTCCCTCCGCGACGCGTCGCGGCTCTCCGGCCTGCCGGCCGACTTCGTCGCGGCGCACCGTCCCGGGGGGGACGGGTCGATCGTGCTCTCGACGGACTACCCGGACTTCCGCCCCGTGATGGCCTACGCCGACGACGCCGAGCTCCGCCGGGAGCTCCTCGGCGAGTTCACGAACCGGGCGAACCCCGAGAACGTCGAGGTCCTCCGGCAGCTGCTCGCGGAACGTGACCGGCTCGCCGGTCTCCTCGGCTACCCCACCTACGCCGCGTTCGCCCTCGAGGACAAGATGATCGAGCGGCCCGAGCGCGCCTCGGCGTTCCTCGAGCGGGTCGCCGAGCGCGTCCGCGCCCCGGCCCTCGCCGAACAGGCGGGGCTCCTCGACCGCAAGCGGCGGGACCTCCCCTCGGCGACGGGGCTCGAGAACTGGGACATCGGTCTGTTCGCGGAAGGCTACTACGCCTCGAAGGTGCGGGCCGAGTCCTACGGCGTCGACCCCCGCCGGCTCCGGGCCTACTTCCCCTACCCGGCCGTCCGGGGCGGTCTCTTCGCGCTCTGCGAGGAGCTCTTCGACCTCGAGTTCGTCCCGGTGGCCTCGGAGTTCCGATGGCACCCGACCGTGGAGATCTACGACGTCCGCCGTCGCGGGGCCGCCGTGGGCCGCTTCTATCTCGACCTCGTCCCGAGGGAGGGGAAGTACAGCCACGCCGCGTGCTTCGGCGTCCGCGAGGGCCTCGCCGGGGTCGAGCTCCCGCAGAGCGCCCTCGTCTGCAACTTCCTCGACCCCGGGACCGACCCGGCCGAGGCCCGGATGGAGTACAGCGACGTCGTCACCTTCTTCCACGAGTTCGGGCACCTCCTGCACGCGCTCCTCTCGGGAGGGACGAGCTGGCTGTACAACTCGCAGAACCAGATCGAGTGGGACTTCGTCGAGGCGCCCTCCCAGCTCTTCGAAGAGTGGGCCCGGGACCCCGCCACGCTGCGGAGGTTCGCCCGGGACCCCACGACCGGTGCGACGATCCCCGACGAGCTCCTCGACCGCCTTCGGGCGTCGGAGTCGTTCGGCCGGGCCTCGCGCTGGCTGCGCCAGGTCGCCCTCTCAGAGGCCTCCCTGCGCCTCTACGAGGGCCCGGCGCCCGCGGCCGACCCGCACGAGGTGATGCGCCGCGCGTTCGGACGGTACGCCCCCATCCCCCTCGCGCCGACCGACCATCCCGAGCTCGCCTGGGGGCACCTCACCGGCTACTCGGCGTTCTACTACACCTACGTCTGGTCCGTCGTCATCGCCCGGGACCTCCTCACGCCGTTCGAGGCGCCCGGCGCCTCGCTCGCCGACCGGGCCGTGGCGGCGCGCTACGCCCGGGAGATCCTCGAGGCCGGGAGCCGGCGCCCGGCCGCCGAGCTCGTCCGGAACTTCCTCGGGCGCGACTCGGACTTCGACGCGTTCGCCCGGTGGGTGACCGCCCGCCCGACGGCGCCGTCCGCGCCGGTGGCACCGCCGTAAGCTCGTCGAGTTAAACCCGCGCGGCCTCCGGGGAAGGAGGTCCACCGTGCCCGAGAAGGTCCGTTCCGTCCGTCAGAGGTTCCCCGGCGCCGAGACGCGCGAGGGAGCCGGGGTCCGGCTCCAGCGGATGTTCGGCGCGAACGAGGTCCCCCTGCTCGACCCGTTCCTCCTGCTCGACAACTTCGGCTCCGCGAACCCCGCCGACTACCTCGCCGGCTTCCCTTGGCACCCGCACCGCGGGATCGACACCGTCACCTACATGCTCCGCGGAACGACGGCCCACGAGGATTCCCTCGGGAACAAGGGCGAGATCCGCTCGGGCGACGTCCAGTGGATGAGCTCGGGGAGCGGCATCCTCCACCAGGAGATGCCCCAGCGCACGGAGGGGAAACTCTCCGGTTTCCAGCTGTGGCTCAACGTGCCCCACTCCCGGAAGATGGAGAACCCGGCCTACCGGGGGATCGTCCACGACGAGATCCCCGCCGTCCGGGCCGGCGACGGCCGCATCGTCCGGGTGATCGCGGGAACGTTCGAGGGGGTGGAGGGGCCGGCGAAGGGCCTCCCGGTCGACCCGCTCTACCTCGACATCTCCCTGCCCGACCGGGCCTCGATCGACCTGCCGGTCCGTTCGGGTCACACGGCGTTCGCCCAGCTCATCGACGGCGTCGCGTCGATGTCGCCGCCCCGCGAGGCGGCCGCCCCGAAGGCCGACGCGGCCCCCTCCGACGCGGGCTCCGAGATGGCGCGACCGGGGGAGACGATCCTCTACGAGAGCGAAGGGGAGCTCCTGCGCGTGCACGCCGGGGAGGGCGGGGCGCGCTTCCTCCTCGGGGCCGGCCGGCCCTTGCACGAGCCCGTGGCATGGTACGGCCCGATCGTCATGAACTCGCGCGAGGAGATCCAGGAAGCGATCTCCGACCTTCGCGGCGGGACGTTCGTCCGGACCCGCCGCGTCGACACCGAGGACGCCTAGCGCGCCGGGGTCGGGGCGGGCGGCTCCCGCCCGTGGGTGGCGTGGCCGCCGTCGACGGTGAGCGCCCCGCCCGTGATCCACCGGGCCTCGTCGGAGAGCAGGAACGCCGCGGCGCGCGCGACCTCCCAGGCGCCCTGACCGGAGGCGTCCCGGAGGGGCAGGGGATCCGCGACCGACGGGGGACGGTCCGGATCGAGCTCGTGCTCCATCGTGCCCGGGAGCAGGACGTTGACCCGGATGCCGTCGGCCCGGTAATCGCGCGCCAGTTTCGCGCCGAGGTCGACGAGCCCGCCCTTCGCTACGCAGTAGGAGGCCGTCCCGGCGTGACGGACCCTCTCCGAGGCGGCGACGAGGACGACGGCGCCCGACCGCCGGGCGATCATCCCCGGGAGGGCCGCCCGGAGGACGAAGAACGTCGGGTTCAGGTTGTCCGCGAGCCCGACCGTCCACGCCTCGTCCGTGAGCCGGTGGAGGAGCGTCTCGCCCTCGACCCAGTGGCCGGCGGGGACCACCACGGAGTCGATCCCCCCGTGATCCCTCTCGATCGTCGCGACGGCGCGCGCCGCCGCGTCCGGTCGGCCGAGGTCGGCGACGACCCCGTCGAAGGTCCACCCGTGGCGCGTCGCGACCGCTCTCAGTCGGTCGAGGGCCGCGGAGCTCCGGGCGATGCCGACGGTGTCGAACCCCTTGCCGAGGAGCTCGCGCGCGATCGCGCTGCCGAGCCCGCCGCCGACGCCGGCGATCACCGCCACCTTCCGCCGCTCCCCGTCCATCCCCGCACGCCCCCGGGCCCCCGAGCGACCGGCGCCCTATCGTTCTGTCGGTGCGCGTCCGGGCCGGGCGGGCGGACCGGGAGGGTTTATCGACGGGTGGGCGTTGCGCGTCGGGGTGACCGGGGGCCCGATGAGGCTCGACCGAGTGTTCCTCGCCCTCGCCATCGCCGTCGCCCTGTCGGTGATCCTCGTCGCCGAGGCGTTCCCCTACGGCCAGTTCAGCGGGGTCGGGGCTCCCGGAGGGGCCGGTCCGACGCCGCTCACCGTCTGGGCCCAGAGGTCCTACCAGGGCGAGCTCGCGGGGGGCGTCGATCAGGCCGTGGTGCTGCCCGTCCCACCGGTGCCGTCGGCCGCGGCCGCCGTCTACGTCGACGGGAGCTTCTCGATGCTGACCTATTCGCTCGTCGAGAACGGGACGTTCCGACAGGGCGGGAGCTGCGCCGCCCTCTTCGCGAACCCCGACGCGTGCAACGTCTACCTCGGGGTCTGGTCCCCGGGCGCCTGGGCGGCGTACACGGCCGGCGGCGCGCTCGACCCGGTCTGGTGCTTCCCGGGCTCCGGCTCGGGGTGCGGCAACATCAGCGGCGCCGAGTTCGACACGCCGAACCTGCGCTCGCTCGACGGGGCCGGCTGGGAGATCGTGATCTGGAACCTCGCCACCTACGACCTGAGCGGCAGCTACTCCGTCACCGTCTATTCCGACGCGACCGCGACCTGAGCGCCCCGGGCGGGCGCGGCCCTTAAGGCCC
>JASHUV010000077.1 GCA_030039825.1 Thermoplasmata archaeon | reverse complement strand
AGAACAAGATCCCGCCGCTCTTCCTCGTCATCGAGGAGGCCCACAACTACGCGCCCCAGCAGGGCTCGGCGACCTGCTCGAGGGTCCTCAAGAACATCGCGAGCGAGGGGCGGAAGTTCGGCCTCGGACTGTGCGTCGTCACCCAGCGGGCGGCGCGCATCGACAAGACCGTGCTCTCCCAATGCAACACCCAGCTCATCCTCCAGGTGACGAACCCCCTCGACCTGAAGGCGATCGCCCAGTCGATCGAGGGCTTGACCGACGGGATGACCGAGATGATCCAGTCCCTCCCCGTGGGGGTCGCCCTCGTGACGGGCGGGGGCTACCACACCCCCCTCTTCTGCGAGGTCCGGCCGAGGGCGACCCGCCACGGCGGCGAGTCCGTCAAGATCGTCGACAACTGAGCGCGGGGCGTCCCCGGGCCGACCCGGCGGGGCCTACGCGGCGCCGTTCTCGAGGTAGCGGGTGACGAGGCGGACGCCGAACGCCGTCGCCCCGGCGGGCTGGTAGGACGGCTGGTACTTCCGGGTGCCCCCGTTCGTCCACGCCGGCCCCGCGATGTCGAGGTGGGCCCAGGGGACGTTCCGGCCGACGAACGTCTCGAGGAACGCCGCGGCCGTCAGGGCCCCCGCCGGGGGCATCTCGGTCGAGTTCCTCACGTCGGCGACCTCGCTCTTGACGAGCTCGCGATGGTAGTCGGTGAGCGGGAGGCGCCAGACGGGCTCGCCGCTCTCCGAGGCGGCGGTCGCGAGCGCGCGGGCGAGCCGGTCGTCGGTGGTCATGAGGCCGCCGGTGTCGTCGCCGAGGGCGACGACGCAGGCCCCCGTGAGCGTCGCGAGGTCGATCACGACGTCGGGGTGGTGCCGGTCGACGACGTAGCCGAGCGCGTCGGCGAGGACGACCCGGCCCTCGGCGTCGGTGTTGAGGACCTCGATCGTCTTGCCGTTGTAGGTCGTCAGGACGTCGCCGGGTCGGTAGGCGTGCCCGCTCGGCAGGTTCTCGGCGCAGGCGAGGACCCCGACGACCCGGGGGGCGACCTTGAGGAGGGCGGCGGCCCGGAGGATCCCGAGCACGGCGACGGCGCCGGACTTGTCGAACTTCATGTCGGAGAGGTGCATCGACGGCTTGATCGAGATCCCGCCCGAGTCGAAGGTGATGCCCTTGCCGACGACGGCGACCGTGCGCTTCGCGCCGCGGCGTCCCGGGTACTCGAGGACGACGAGGCGCGGCGGGTGGGAGGACCCACTGCCGACGCCGAGGAGGCCGCCGCAGTTCATCTTCGCGAGCTCCTTCTCGTCGTGGACGGTGACCTTGAGCCCGAGCTCCTTGCCGAGGGCGCGGGCCTCCTCCGCGAGGCGTTCGGGGGTCGCGGTGTCCGCCGGCAGGTTCGCGATGTCCCGGGTCCACCGGACGACGTCCGCGAGAGTGCGGGTGCGATCGACCGACCTCGCGACGCTCCGCGACCGACCCGCGTGCTCCTTGCCGAGGAAGATCGTGGCCTCCTCGACGGAGCTCTCCTTCGGCGGGCGGTATCGGGTGAACTCGTAGCCGCCGAGCAGCGCGCCCTCGGCGATCGCCGCGGCGACCTCCTCGGGCGGGATCCGGGGGACGGAGAAGGAGCTCAGTCGGAACCCGACGCGCGTCGCGGCGCGGCCCTTCAGGGCCTTCACGGCCTCGGCGGCCGCCCGCCGCACGGTCTCCACGTCCGCGGCACCCCTCGGACCCAGACCGACGAGGGTGAGGCGTCCCCGACCGTCGGGGCGGTGGATCGTGGTCACCTCCTTGCGACGTCCGGAGAGCTCCTTCCGGCCCCAGGCGGCGGCGAGGAGGCCCCCGACGAGGAGGTCGTCCGCCGCGGCCGCCTTCGGGAGGGGGGCATCCCCCTCCGCGCGCTCCGGGAGCCCGCTGACGACGACCTCGACATCCGCCGCGCTCGCATCCCGCCGATCGATCGCGATCTTCATGCCGTTCTCCGGACGACCCCGGGGACGAGACGGTAGGACAGATAGTCCTTCCGGCGGGCGCCCTCGACGGGACGCCCGTCGCCCGATCGGGGGATCAGAGCTGGGTGCGGATCTTCTGGCGGTCGATCCGGAACCCGTGGGGCGTGAGGCAGACGAGGTTCTTCGCGATCCCCGCCACGTCGCCCCCGACGTCCTTCGCGATGTTCTTCAGGTCGACGCTCATGCGCCGGACCGAGTTCGCGTCGTTGGCGATCGAGGTGTAGTCGATGATGACGAGGTCGCCCTGGTAGGCGAGCTTCGAGATGTTGTGGAGGTCGTCGATCTTGAGGATCTCCGCCATCCGGACGGCCTTCGACCCGGCGAGAGACTCCTCCTCATCGAAGCCCATCGTTCCGAGGTCGAGGAAGGTCCCTTCCTCGAGGTTGTCCGTTCCGTGGTGCCGCCGCAGGATCGAGCTCTTTCGCAGCATGGATGTGACGCGCGCGTCGCCTCGACGGCTTTTGAGGACGGTCACCTCATAAGCCTACCGTTCGAGCGGCCCCGCTCGCCGTCCGGGACGGGGGGGAGCGGTGACGCCGGGGCGGCCCGGCGGGGCGGCGCCGAGCCCTGGACCCGCCGTCGGGCCCCGGACGCGACCCCGCCGGTCGCGGGCGGGATCCGCAGGCAGATCGTCACCCGGTAGACGTCGTGCCCGTCCTTGCGCCCCCACAGGGTGGCGGACTCCTTGAGCGACGCCGAGAGGCGTCCGCGGGCGAAGCGGGCGAGCGCCCGGGCGGCGACCGTGTCGGTCAGGTAGACGTCGACCCCCTCGGGGCGGTCCTCCTCCCAGGAGAGCGCCTCGCGCCACTCGCCCTTCGTCTCCGGGAGGATCGACGACCAAGCGGAGCGGAGTCGCGCCCTCAAGGGCACCGGCTTCTCCTCGGGCCCGTCCTCGGGGCCGCGCAGCTGGATCGTCGCGGTATAGTAGTGCCCGGAGCGCCGGCTGCACTCGTCGCACGTCCGGTGCTCGAGCCGGACGACGAGCGCGATCGGTTCCTCCCGCTCCGCGCCGCGGACCCTCAGGTGGGCCGTCCCGGTGATCTCCCTCTGGAGGGCCGAGCCGGGCCCCTCCACCCAGTCGACGGACCGGAGGGCCGCGTCCGGGTCGACCGACAGGAACGGAAGGAGGTCCTCCGCGCCGAGGAGGTCCGGCGATCGCCCCCGGCCCTCCCAGTGGGAACCGACCCGCCGCGCGCCGCAGGTCGGGCAGACGACGACCTTCGGGCGCTCGACGACGGCGATCAACGGGCGACGGGAGGCGAAGCATTCCGCGCAGAGCCCGTCGGTCACCGGGCGGTCGGCGCGACCGCAGACCACGCAGAACTCGCCGTCCATGCTCCGCCTCACCGAAGGAGGTGGACGAGCTGGGCGTGGGGGATCCCGCCGAGCTCCCCCGCGCCCCCCGGGGCGAGCAGACCCTCCGACCGGGCCAGCGCGAGCGTCCGGGCCCCGAGGAGGTTCGCGATCGTCGCCCTCCGCAGGGCCCAGAGGAGCTCCTCCTCGGAGACAGGACGCTCCCCGTAGAACTGGCTCGAGACCTTCACGGTCCGGCCCGCCGTGCCGACCGGCAGGTCCCGGCCGAGGAGCTCGGCATCGCACGCCGCGACGACGAACTCGGCCCGGACCCGGTGGATCCGCATCACGAACCCGTTCGGCATCCGGCCCTCCCGATCCCGGAAGCCCGGAAGCGAATTTGAGCCCTCGGGGGGGACCCGCGCCGCCCGCCCCGCCCTAGAAGCGCACGAGCTGCCAGCGGCCGGGCCGGCTCTCCATGACCTCGCCCTGGTTGCGGAGCGAATGGAAGAGCGCGTCGACGCCCTTCGCGGGGACGCCCTGGCGCTCCGCCTCGGCCTTCAGCTCCTCGAGCGTGAAGGTGCCGCCGCGGGCCTCCTGGAGGGAGC
>JASHUV010000076.1 GCA_030039825.1 Thermoplasmata archaeon | reverse complement strand
GCCCTCCTCCTTCCGGGGCCCCCCGGGGCGCGCGCCCCGCGAAAGCCTCGGTCGAGCCGCATCGATCCGTTCGCCGACTACCTCCGTGGCCGTCTCAGCCCGTATGACCGGAGCGCGGTTCGACTCTTCGAGGAGACCCGCGAGCGGGGTTACCGCGGCGGCTACACCACCGTCAAGGAGTTCGTCCGCCGTTCAAGGGCGATCGGTCCGTCACGGGGGTCGTCCGCTACGAGACCCCTCTCGGCGTCCAGGCGCAGGTCGATTTCGCCTCGTTCGGATCGATCGAGGAGGACGGGGAAAGGCACCACCTCCACGCCTTCTCGATGATCCTCTCGCCCTCGCGCCGCCGTTACCTCGAGTTCCTGGCATGGATCAACACCCCGAGGCTCGTTCAGTGCCATCTCAACGCCTTCGACGACTTCGGCGGCTACACCGACGAGAACCTCTACGACACCATGGCCCGGGTCGTCCTCGAGAGGGCGCTGCGGTCCGACGAGAACCGGTGGAATCCTCAGTTCGAGGACTTCGCCCGACACTACGGCTTCCGGATCCGACGGTGCTGGCCGTACCGCCCGGAGACCAAGGGGAAGGTGGAACGGACCATCCACGTCATCCGGGGCAATTTCTTCGTCGGACGCCCCTCGCCCATCTGACCGACCTCGACCAGCAGGCCCAGCGCCGGTGCAGCACTGTTAACGCCGAGCGGTTCCACGCGACCACCGGCCTCGTTCCGATCACGCAGCTGGACGAAGAGCACCTCCACCCGGTCGACGGGCGAGCGCGCTACCAGATCGTGATCGCGAAGACGCGGCGGGTCAGCCGCGAGTGCTTCGTCTCCGACGGTCGCGACCGCTACTCAGCCCCCTGGAGATTCGCCGCCGCGGGGCGCGCCTCGAGGTCCGTGGCAGCAACCCGATCGTCCAGGTGGACGGGGAAGAGCGCTGTCGGGACGAGGTGCGCCCGGGCCGCGGGGCCATCGTTCGGATCAAGGAGCACTTCGCCGGGCTCTACGGCACCACGCGCCCGCAGAACCTGAACGACTTCCTTCGGACCCACCGCGAGCAACCCCTGCCGATGGTGGAGGAGCGGCCGCTGGCGGTCTACGACCAGTTCCTCGGAGGTGCGCCATGAGCGGGCTCGCCTACGAGCGACGGCACGCGAATCGGCGGTCGCTCGGCCTCCCCACGCTCGAGCGCCACCTCGATGGAGCGCTCGAGCAGGGAAGCAAGAACGAGCGCTCGCTCACGGAGATCCTCGACGAACTCAGGGCATGATCCGTGGCTCCGAGGGGACGAGCGTCGGCCCCGACGTTCTCGCCCGACCAGGGTCGCTCAGGCCTCGTCCGAAGCAATCCGCGCGAGTTCGCTCCTCAACCTTGGCATCTCCTCCACGGCCTTCCAGAGGAGGGCCGGGTCGACCCGCCAATACTCATGCTTCGCGAACGAGCCGAAGCCCCTCATCTTGGCCCACGCTACCTCGGGGTGCGATCCTCGAACGGCGGGCGATAGTAATCCCGCCGCCTCCCCGAGGACCTCGAGTTCGCGAATGACCGCGCTCTGGTTCACCCACGTCTCAGCGAAGGCATCGTACCCTCTGGTCCGGATCTCCTCGATCCGAGTCGCGGAGCGGAGCATGTCGGCGAGGCGGATCGCGTCCCCTCGGCGACCCGTCATACCGCGACCGCTTCGAAGAGGACCTGCGGCCGGACGATCCAGTGGAGTCCACGCTCACCGACCACATCGACGGAGCGCCGGAACACGCGTTCGAGGTCCAGCTGAAGGCCAATCTGATCGAACACCGTGGCCGATTCATCGAAATCGACGAGCAGGTCGAGGTCGCTCCGGCCGGTCGCCTGACCGCGCGCCACCGATCCGAAGACCCGGGGATTGCGGGCTCGATTCACGCGGAGCGCCTCCTCCAGCTCTCGCCGCTTGGGCAGGACGATCTGCGCGATGCCGAGGCCGTGACCTTCGCGCACGGGTCGGAGCTTCGGGACGTCCCACATGGTGGACTTGCATCGCGGACAGCGGCGTGGTTCTCCCGACCGGGGGCGCCAAACGAAGGCGCAGCGGAAGCAACCGGCCAGCCCTTCGGGCCGCAGGATGTTGGTCACGACCGCGGATTCACTCTCACGTAATTAATCTTACTTTGACCATCGGGGACGACCTTCCCTGTTTCGGGGGTCAGAGTGGGAGCACGGGCTCATGCGCCGACGATTCAGGTGGGGGCGTCTCGGCGGGGAGCCTCCGGAACGGCTCGCCCGCCCGGGGCGGATGAGCGAGGACGGGGGGCGACCGGTTCGTCCGGACGACCGTGCCAGCGAGAGCGGTCCGTCGCTTCGTGAGCCGTTTGCCGGGTGACGAGGAAGGGAAGGGGCGGCCGCTCGGATCGACGTCCTCGCGGGGAGACCGATATACGCGGACCGACATCTCCGGACCCCTTCCGGTTGCCCGGGTCCGACGAGCGGGTCCCCGTTCGGTCCTCCCGAACCGGAGCGCCGGGCCCGCCCCGCCCTTAGGCGGTCCACTTCTTGTAGAGCCGGCGGGTGGTCGCGCCATGCCCGACGGTACCGGCTACGCCCCGGTCGACGGCGGTCGCCTCTACTACGAGCGGACCGGGAACGGGAACCCCATCATCTGGCTCCATGCGGGCTTCCTCGACCGTCGGATGTGGGAGCGGCCGTTCGGCCACTTCGCCCGCAGCTACGACCTCATCCGCTACGACCAACGGGGCTACGGCCTCTCCGACCCGGCCGAGGTCGACTACATCGAGAGCCGGGACCTCTGCTTCCTGATGGACCACCTGGGCCTCGGGAGCGCCTACCTCGTGGGATCGGCGATGGGCGGCCGGATCGCCCTCGACTTCGCCGCGGACTACCCGAACCGGACCGACGGCGTCGTGGTGATCGCCCCGAGCGTGGCCGGTTACCGCCCCGCGAGCCCGGAGGAGGACGCGATGTGGGAGGAGATCGACCAGCGGGAAGAGGCCGTCGAGGCCCTCGCGGCGACCCCCGGTCCCGCCGCGATCGCGGCGAAGCTCGACCTCTGGGCGCCTCTCGTCGACGCGGAGACCCGGGCCCGCCTCGGGACGATCGCGGCCGAGAACCGCGACAAAGCGCTCGGGCGGACGAGCCCCCACCGCAAGCAGACGCTCCCGGCGACGATGGACCGGCTGTGGGCGGTGCTGGCGCCGGTCCTCATCCTGACCGGCGAGCAGGACTTCCCGGTCTACCGGACGGTCGCGGACACCCTGGCGGAGAAGCTCCCGAACGGACAGCACAAGATCGTCGAGGGGGCCGACCACATGGTGAGCCTCTCGAAGCCGGCGGAGTTCTTGGGCCTGCTCGACGGCTTCTTCGCCCGCCTCGATTTCGTCGCGATGCAGCGCGGAACGACCCACTGACCCGCGGACGCGAGGAGCGCGGCCATACCGTTATGAACGGAGGCCCCGTCGCACGATTCGGAGAGTGCCCGTGGGCTCTTCCGACCTCCGGACGACGGTGGAGGTCCGCATCGAGCTCAAGCCGGGCGTCTTCGACGCCGAGGCCGATAGCGTGCTCAAGTCGCTGCGCCTCCTCGGCCTCTCGGAGACCGCCGAGGTCGGGACCGCCCGCCTCTACCGCCTGACCTTCTCGGGGGTCGACCCCGCCGGGGCGCGAGCCCTCGCCCAGCGGGCCGTCGATCGACTGCTCGCGAACCCGATCGTCCACCGCGTCGAGATCCTCCCGGTCCCTGGCTGAAGCGATGGCCCCTCGCCGACCCTCGCCGTCGAACGTCGGCTGGGCGCCGGAGGTCGAGGTCCTTCCGATCCGGGGACGTTCGACGGCCGAGCTCCGCCGCTTCTCCGAGGAGCGGCGGCTCGGCTTCTCCGAGCCGGAGCTCGCGCGCCTGCGCGTCCAGTACGATCGGCTCGGGCGTGACCCGACCGACGTCGAGCTCGCCGGCCTCGCGCAGAGCTGGAGCGAGCACTGCAGTTACAAGAGCTCCAAGATCTGGCTGCGCCGCGCGTTCGGGAGGCTCGCCCCGGCCGGGCGCGTGCTCGGCACCGGCGACGCCGGCGTCATGGCGTTCGAGGACGGCTGGGCCTACGCCCTCCGGATCGAGTCCCACAACCATCCCTCGGCGGTCGAACCGTACGGGGGGGCGGCGACGGGGATCGGCGGCATCCTTCGGGACGTCCTCGCCGTCGGAGCGCGTCCGATCGCCCTCGCCGACCCGCTCTTCTTCGGCCCGCTCGATGTCGCCCCGCCGAAGGGGTCGACGGCGCTCTCCTCCCGCTACCTCTTCGGGCAGGTCGTCGCGGGCATCCGGGACTACGGGAACCGCGTCGGGGTCCCGACGATCTCCGGCAGCGTCGCCTTCGACCCGGCGTACGAGGGGAATCCGCTCGTCAACGTCGCGTGCGTCGGCCTTCTCCCCCCGCGCGGGCTCCTCCCGAACCGCGCGCGGCGGGCCGGGGATCGGGCGGTCCTGGTCGGCGGGCTCACCGGCCGGGACGGCCTCGGCGGGGTCGCGTTCGCCTCCCGGGTGCTCGGTGCGTCCGCCGTCGACACCGACCGGGGCCACGTCCAGCTCGGCAACCCGATCATGAAGGAGCCGCTCATCCGCGCCTGCCTCGAAGCGTACGAGAGGGGCCTCGTGCGCGGGGTCAAGGACCTCGGGGGCGGCGGGCTCGCGACAGCCGCCGGCGAGCTCGCCTACGCCGGGGGGCTCGGCCTCGAGCTCCACCTCGACCGGGTCCCGCTGCGCGAGACGGACGTCCGCCCCTGGGAGGTCTGGACCTCGGAATCCCAGGAGCGGATGCTCCTTGACGTCCGACCGGACGACGTCCCGCCGCTTTTCGCCCTGTTCGCGCGCTTCGACGTGCCGGCGACCGACCTCGGGAGCTTCACCCGCGGGGGGCAGGAGCGGCTCCTCTACCGCGGCCGTCTCGCCGCGCTCTCCCCGCTCGGCTTCCGGGTCGATCCCCCCCTCCTCACCCGGCCCCGTCGGCGCCGCCGCCCGACGAAGGCGCACCGCGCCGCGAGCCCGCCCGACCGGCTCGCTCCGCTCCTCCGACGCCTCGTCCTCGCGCCGGCGAGCCTCTCCCGCGAGCCGATCGTGCGGGTCTACGACCACGAGGTCCAGGGACGGACGGTGGTGAAGCCGCTCCAGGGACAGCCGGCGTCGCCGGGGCCCGGCGACGCGGCCGTCCTGAGGCCCCGGCCCGGGAGCGATCGCGGCCTCGCCGTCACCGTCGCCGCCCAGCCGTGGGCGTGCGCCCGGGACGCGCGTCGCGGCGCGATCGCGACCGTC